>JBIKMY010000212.1:0-4431 GCA_044358945.1 Rubrivivax sp. | reverse complement strand
TCCTGGGTGCCGGAAAGACCACGTTGCTCAAGCGCGTGCTCACCGAAGCCCACGGGCAGAAGATCGCCGTGATCGAAAACGAGTTCGGCGAGGAAAACATCGACAACGACATCCTGTCGGTCAACACCGAAGAGCAGATCATCCAGATGAGCAACGGCTGCGTGTGCTGCACCATCCGGGAAGACCTGCGCAGCACCCTGGCCGACCTGGCGGAGAAGCGCCGCAAGGGTGAACTGAACTTCGACCGCGTGGTCATCGAGACCACCGGCCTGGCCGACCCGGGCCCGGTGGCCCAGACCTTCTTCATGGACGACGAAGTGGCGGGCAGCTACCTGCTGGACTCCATCCTCACGCTGGTGGACGCCAAGCACGCAGAGTCCCAACTCGACACCCGCCAGGAGGCGCGGCGCCAGGTGGGCTTCGCCGACCAGATCTTCATCAGCAAGACCGACCTGGTGGCGAAGGAAGCGGTGGACGCGCTGATTCACCGCCTCAAGCACATGAACCCGCGCGCCCCGCAGAAGGCGGTGCATTTCGGCGAAGTCTCGATTGCCGA
The DNA here is from genome assembly GCA_044358945.1 of Rubrivivax sp. Taxonomy (GTDB): domain Bacteria; phylum Pseudomonadota; class Gammaproteobacteria; order Burkholderiales; family Burkholderiaceae_C; genus Rubrivivax. The sequence continues at coordinate 3,875 of JBIKMY010000212.1, read as the reverse complement.
GGTCTTTGATCTGAAGGGCTTCAACCTGAACGCCAAGCTCGACATCGACCCGGACTTCCTCAAGGCCGATGACGGGCACGACCACCATCATGGCCATGGTCACGACCACGATCACCACGGCCACGACCATGCCCATGGCGAGCACTGCGACCACCCGCACCACCACGCCCATGACGACGACGTCAAGTCCTTCGTGTTCCGCAGCGACCGCGCCTTCAACCCGGCCAAGCTGGAAGATTTCCTGGGCGCGATCGTGCAGGTCTACGGCCCCAAGATGCTGCGCTACAAGGGCGTGCTCTATATGAAGGGCAGCGACCGCAAGGTGGTTTTCCAGGGCGTGCACCAACTCATGGGCAGCGATCTGGGGCCGAAGTGGACACCCGGCGAAAAGAAGCAAAGCAAGATGGTCTTCATCGGCATAGACCTGCCGCGAGACGTGCTGCTGCAGGGGCTGGAGCAGTGCCTGGTCTAATGGCTGGAGCCTGCCGCCGCCCGCTGCTTGGCGGGCCTGAAATCCACAGCCCAGGTGGTGGCACAATCCGCGCGCCCGAAAACCCGAGCAAAAGGCCCGGCCATCCGCTCCCCGGGCACCCGCCGCACTGCCCGTGAGGGAGCGCGGCGCAACCAGAGCGGCGGATGCGAGCACCAAGGTCAGGAGAGACCCGTGAGCAAAACTCCCGCCAAGACCGCCGGCAAAGCCGTCAGCACCCCCGCGCCCGCGCCCGCCGCGAAGGCGCCAAGCCCTGCCGCAGCCAAGGCACAGACCCGCCCGTCCGCGGCGCCTGCGGCGCCGGCCGCCACCCACACCCCAGGCAGTGCTGCCAAGGGCGGCGGCAAGAAGGCGGCCTCTTCATCCGCGTCGGCCGCAGTGCCTGCGCCTACGCATTCCTTTGCAGATCGTTTCGGCCCCGCGCGGACGGCGGCCCGAACCGCACCCGAACCCATGAACACTGTGAAACCTGCCGTCAAGGCGGATCCCAAGCTTGCCAATGCCTGGAAGACCAAGCCCGGGCGCGAACTGTCAGACGCTGAACTGCTGGCCATGCCCGAGGCCGAGTACATGAACGATCAGCAGATCGACTTCTTCCGTGCCCGCCTTCAGGTCCAGAAGGACGACCTGCTGTCCAACGCCGGTGAAACCACCGAGCACCTGCGCGAAGACACGACCATCGTCCCGGACCCGGCCGATCGCGCCACCATCGAGGAAGAGCATGCGCTGGAATTGCGCACGCGCGACCGTGAGCGCAAGCTGCTGAAGAAGATCAGCCAGGCCTTGAACCGTCTGGACACGGGTGAATATGGCTTCTGCGACGAGACGGGCGAACCCATCGGTTTGCCCCGACTGCTGGCCCGACCCACGGCGACGCTGTCGCTGGAGGCCCAGCAGCGGCGGGAGTTGAAGCAGAAGATGTTCGGCGACTGAGACGTCGCACATCCGCCGGGGCTTGACGTACAGACGCCCACCGCCCGGGCAGGGCTGCAAGACACTTGAGCAGTTGACCATCCCATGTCAAGCACGCCAGTCCAGGACCCTGACCTCCTGAAGGAGGTGGTGGAGTTCTGGTCCAACACCAGCACAGACTGGGCAAACCCGGGCGACGGCCTGCGGGGGGCCTCCCTGGCCGGCGCCGAGCGGACTGAACTGCAGGCCATGATCGCTCGCAAGCGGCATAACGATGCCGTTCGCCTGGCCGAACTGAATCTGTTGCGCCGCATCCGCCAGGAAGGCCTGACGGGCGACCAGATCCGCGAAATGGAGCGGGCACGGGCATCCGCCGACTCCAGCCAGGGCGCGAAAGTCTCTGGAGCGGCATCGAACGCGCCCGCCCATGAGGCCATCACCGTGGTGCTTCCACCACGGGAGGCGGGCCTGGCAGACCCGACCGCCAACCAGACCCCTGCCGCCGAGTTGCTGCCTGGCGATGGGCCGGAGCGGGTCATTCACGACACCGAGCTGGATCAGGCGGCCATCGCCTTTGCCAATGCCGATTTCGGCGGCTGTGAAAGCGCCTTGCAGGAACTGATCAGCCCGGGGGGGCGGCGCCATCGTCATGCGCCCACCTGGAGAGCCCTGCTGGACCTGTACCGAGCCACAGGTCAGCAATCCGATTTCGAACGTCTGGCTCAGGTCTACACAAGCGATCTGAAGCAGGAGCCCCCGCAATGGGTGTCGATTCCGCGCCTTGCCATCAACATGGCCGGGCGCACGTCCAGGGCGAGGAGAGCTTCCGGGGGAAGCGGCCCGGGCGCCGGCCGCACGCCGCCGGCGTGGCAGTGCCCGACGCTGCTGGACAGCGCGGCCATCAGTTCGATGCAGACGCTCACTGCGGCGGGGCCGGGAAACCCGGTGGTCGACTGGACAGCGGCCAAGGTGCTGACCCATGACGGTGCCCACAGCCTGCTGGAGTGGCTGCAAGCGCGGGCGGACACGGCGCAGCGGCTGTCCTGGAAGGGAACCGCGGCGCTTCTGGATCTGCTGCGGGACACGCCCCGCTCCGAAGGGCGCACAGAAGACGAAGTGCTGTGGCAACTCAGGCTGACCATCCTTCGCCTGATGGGGGTCCAGGGGCCCTACGACCTCGTGGCCATGGACTTCGAGGCGGCCTACGGAACCAAGGCCCCGCCTTGGGCCCCGGCCGCGGCAAGGGTTGTGGAAGCGGAGCTGGAACCGCCACCCGCCCAGGCCACTGCCGCGGAGTTCTCGGTCTCCACCACGCACGACAGGCTGCGCGGCTCTGCGGATATCACCGTCGAACTGGTCGGCCAGCTCACCGGGGACATCCATGACACCCTGGCCCGGATGCTGACGGCCATCGAGCCGGGCCGGTCGGTGCGGATCTCCTGCGAGCGCCTGATCCGGGTGGACCTGATGGCCGCGGGCGAACTGCTGAACTGGATCGGCGCCCGCCGGGCGGAGGGGCGGCGGGTACGCCTGATCGAGGTGCACCGCTTGCTGGCCCTGTTCTTCTGCGCCATGGGACTGGACGATCAAGCCACCATCGAGTTGAGGCCCTTGTGAGCGAGTCATGAGCGAGCAATTTCACGGCACCACCATCCTGAGTGTGCGGCGCGGCCGCAGCGTGGCCATGGGCGGCGACGGCCAGGTCACGCTGGGCAATATCGTGGTCAAGGCGTCGGCGCGCAAGGTTCGCCGTCTGCACCGGGACCAGGTGCTGGCCGGGTTCGCGGGCGCTACTGCGGATGCCTTCACCCTCTTCGAGCGCTTCGAAGCCAAGCTGGAAAAGCACCAGGGGCACCTGGTGCGCGCCGCGGTGGAACTGACCAAGGACTGGCGCACGGACCGGGTGCTGCGCCGGCTGGAGGCCATGTTGGCCGTGGCCGACCGCGAAAGCTCGCTCATCATCACCGGCAATGGCGACGTGCTCGAACCCGAACGCGGCATCGTGGCCATCGGCTCGGGCGGTGCGTATGCACAAGCCGCCGCCATGGCCTTGGTGGAGCACACGACGCTGGAGCCCGCGGCTGTGGTCGCCAAGGCGCTGGGCATTGCAGGTGACCTGTGCATCTACACCAACCAGCAGCACACGATCGAAGTGCTGGAATGACGCCCACGATGTCCACCCCTGCCGCCATGACCCCGCGCGAGATCGTCTCCGAACTGGACCGACACATCGTCGGCCAACAGGCCGCCAAACGCGCGGTGGCCATCGCCCTGCGCAACCGCTGGCGCCGCCAGCAGGTGGACGACAAGCTGCGGGGCGAGATCACGCCCAAGAACATCCTCATGATCGGCCCCACGGGCGTGGGCAAAACCGAGATCGCGCGGCGCCTGGCACGGCTGGCTGACGCCCCCTTCATCAAGGTGGAGGCGACCAAGTTCACCGAGGTGGGCTACGTCGGCAAGGACGTGGACA
>JBIKMY010000209.1:0-4455 GCA_044358945.1 Rubrivivax sp. | reverse complement strand
CGACAGTCAGCAAAGCCGGGTCACCACCCGCTTCACGGCCACCACCAAGGCCATGGAGGGCGATGAGCGCAAGCCGCTGCTGGGCCTGTACCCGCATCACTGGTTCCGCAACCCGACGGTGGACGGGCGCCTGGGCCCCGCGTTCGACACCTTGAGAGGACGCATACGGCTGCTCGCTGATGACACGTTCACCACGCAGAGCACCTATCACGGGTTCGTGCCCCGTTGGCCCGCTGTCCCGGCGGGTTCATCTCCAGCAGGTTCTCAGTTGCCAGCCCTGCTGGAGAGCGACCTGACCAATGCGCGACGAATGATGCTGGAAATCGGCAAGGGATCCTACTGGCAAGGCAAAGGTCTGCAGCGCATCCTCAAACTTGCCGATGTGTTCGAGGCCCAAAGCGATCAAAGAGGGCGTGATCGCTTGCTGGAACTGGTACGGCGGCGCATGGAATCCTGGTTCGCCGGCAATGACCGCAAGACCTATTTCCTGCGCGACAGCAGCATTGGCTCGGTGCTCGCGTACCCGGAAGAGTACTTCAGCATCGAGCAGATGAACGACCACCACTTCCACTACGGGTACTGGATTCGCAGCGCGGCCGAGATCGCACTGCGCGACCCCGAGTGGGCAGCGCCCCAGCGATGGGGTGGGATCGTCGATCTGCTCATCGATGACATCGCCACCACAAAGCGCGGAAGCCCGGATTTTCCCTTCCTGCGGAATTTCGACGCCTACGAGGGCCACTCCTGGGCATCAGGAAACGCCATGGGGGGTTGGGGAAACAACCAGGAGAGTTCATCTGAAGCGGTCAACGCATGGGCAGGGCTGATCCTCTGGGGAGAAGTCCAGGGCCGCAAGGACCTGCGTGACCTGGGCATCTGGCTCTACACCACCGAAATCGAGGCGATCCAGCATTACTGGTTCGACATTCATCGTCTGGTCCTGCCCCCGGAGTACCGCAGCGCCGAGGTAAGCATGCTGTTTGGCGGCAAGATCGCTCACAACACTTGGTGGACCGACGAGCCGCGGCAGATCAAGGGCATCAACCTGTTGCCCATCACCACCGCATCGACTTACCTCGGCCGCGACCCGGCCTTCGTTCGGCGAAGCCTGGGTACCCTGGAAGAAGAAACCAAGGTCTACGCGGCGCGGGGCAAGACCGCCAAGCCCGCCGACATCTGGCAGGATATCTTCGCCAAATACCTGGCACTCGCAGATCCCGACGAAGCGCTCAAGCTCTGGGACCGCTGGGGCTCCGTCGAATTCGGTGACACCCGGAGCCACACCCTGCACTGGCTCTTGTCGCTTCAACATTTCGGCACCCCCGACTTCCAGGTCACGGCCGATACACCGTTGTTCACGGTGCTGCGGCGCAAGAACGGTCAGCGCACCTATCTGGCCTACAACGCAGGCCCAAAGGACAGGACCGTCACCTTCAGTGACGGCACCGTGATCCAGGTGCCTCCTCGCAGCCTGGGCACGCGCGAGGGCCCGGCGCCTTGAACAACGCTGTCCAGTCGCGCCACGCGCATCCGAAGAGCCTCTGCGCAAATGCGCAGCAGTGCTGAAGTCAGTCCCACCGCCACCCCGGGAATCCGACCATGTCAAAGCATCCATCCCATCGCTCCACCCAAATCGGCGCCCGTCGCGGGAAGTTGGTCACACCCAGGGCAGGTCGTGCCGCCTTGGGTTCCCTCACCTTGGCAACGCTGTGGACGATGGCTGCCCAGGCAGCGCAGCAAACCCAACGCGATCAACAACCGGCTGAAGAGAACGGAGACACGCAGCAGCCATCGCCGCGCAGCGCGAATGAACTGGCGCAGGTCACCGAGACGAGCCGCGATGGCCGAAGCCCCGAGGCCGAAGCGGTTGACACGGCCCGAGGCGGCCACGCCATCGCGAGTGCGCTGGAGGCCATCGTCACCGGCCTGAAAGAAGAGTCATGGGTACGAGCGGCCTTGGACGAATCTGTCGATTCGGCTCCCATCATGCCGTCGACATCCGAAGCCCCTCAAGAGTCCGGCGACTCCGCTGCCACGCTGCCCGCATCTGACGTATCCAGCGCTCCGCACGCCGATAGGGTCGGGCCCGGCCCAGCGACAGCCTCGGTGGAAGCCTCGCCAAGCTCGGCCTCGGCTGCACAGACGTGGACCCTGGCCGCGGCACCAAGTCCAACGGAGGCGGTCAGCCCCGTCGGTTCCACTGCCGCGGCAGGATCCTCTGCCGCCGGTGCTGCAGGTGCCACCGCAGCCGGTCTGTCTCTGCCCACGCTGCTGGGCGCCGTTGCAGGCATCAGCGCCATGGCAGGCCTGGGTGGCGGCGGTCGTACCGTCCCATCGACCGCCCCGGCCCCAACGACCGTCACCGCCGCCCCTCCGCCCCCGGCACCCGCGAACCCTGCACAGGCGAATTTCGCTGCGAAGGTGGTGGACGGCTATGTCAAGGGCGCGACCGTCTTCTACGACGCAGACGCCGACGGCGTGCTGGATGCGGGCGAAGTCTCCACCGTGACGGATGAGAACGGCAACTTCACCCTCGAAGGGGTCACGCCCAGCGCCAACGGGCGCATCGTGGTGCTCGAAGGCGGGACAGACATCGAGACCGGCAATCCGGTCGGTCGCCTGATGGCTTCTGGTGACCCAACGGTCAAGGTCGTCTCGCCGCTGACCTTGGTGCTGGCCCTGAACCCTGAACTGACAGAAGCCGAACTCAAGGCCGCACTGGGGCTTCCAAAAGACCTGGATCTGGAATCCTTTGATCCGATCGCTGCCATGGACAAAGGTGACGCGACCCAGGCCGCACTTGGCCAGGCCGTCTTCTCTGTTCAACAGCAGGTACTGGCCGTGGTGCAGGCGGTGGCCGTTGTCGCCGGTGAGGGCGAGGCCAGCTCGAGCGCCCTCACGCAGGCCGTGGCCTCCATGGGCTCGGCACTGAAGACGGCTTCAGCCGCCGTCGAGGCCGGGGCCACCACATCCCTGGCCCAAAGACTGGGAACGATTGTTCAAGAAACCCTGACGGGCATCAATGCCGAACAGGGCGACATGGATGGCTTGACCAACATGGTGCTGGCATCGGCCAGCCAGGTGGCACAAGCCTATGAAACTCCAACGGACGGCATGTCCCTCTGGCAGGCCCGCCGCCTGCACACCAACTCCGAGAACGCTTCAGCAAGCGAACTCGAAGCGGCCAGGGAAAAGCTGGCCATAGCCAAGGCCGCCGCCTCCAGCAGCCAGACCCTCCTGCTGGACACCGTTGAGAACGTCGCCAAAGGGACGGTTTCGGCCAATCAGGCCGCAGCGTCATTCGACGATACCCTGAGCAGTTCGATCGAGGAGCAGAAGACCGAGTACAAGGACCGGCTTGCGATTGACGCTGGCCAGCAACTCCAGGTGGACGGCCTGCCAGCCTTCCTGGTGGCCGATCTGCCGGGAGGTGGCAACACTTCCGCCAAGGCCGTAATGGACTATGCCTCTGCGGTCGAGGCCATTTCACTCTCCGACCTCGTTGCGCAGAACGTGCAGGTGGTCAAGCTTGTCGGCGCAGGCAAGACCCTCAGCCTGAACATCGGCAACCTCCAGGGATTCGAAGGCCGGGAACTGTCGTCAGACCTGTTCGCCGACGGCGATGTCGTCCAAGGCTCGACCAGCCCTGGCCCCGACTACACGGTGGTGTTGCGCGTTGCCAATGCAGGTGAACTGGCGGAAGTCGTCGCGCATGCCCAGGCCTTGGTCAACGCCGGCATCGACAAGCTGTCGATCATCGCCGCGGGTCTGACCCTGACCGTCGGGCAAGCTGCCTTGGTGGCGGACGCCGGACTGCAAGTCGAAGGGATGGACACGACCACGAGGCTGAGGGTCACGTTCGAAACCGATGACACCAGCGGCTACACCCTAGGCAACCCAACCGGGCAGCGGGACTACGACTTTGGCGGGGCCGGCTCGTCCATCGCCGTCAACCCGCCTGCGGGGGCCTCCGGCCGGGTCGCCCAGGTGGTCAAGTCCGCCGGGGCCCAAGTCTGGGCGGGCACTACGTTCCTGAGCGTGCCCACTGGCGAGCTTGCCACCGCAGAAAAGCCACTGGTCACCATGAAAGTCTGGTCGCCCGAGGCCGGTACCAAGGTGCTGCTAAAGCTCGAAACCCTCGACAACCCCCCGGGTGGTCCGTACTACGCCGAAGTACAAGCCACGACGACGTCAGCAGGAACCTGGCAAACGCTGAGCTTTGACTTCAGCAACGCCAACCATCAACTCAGCCTGGCCAAGGCCAGCGTCTTCTTCGATTTCGGTACCGCAGGCTCGGGCAAGACGTTTTATCTTGACAACGTCAGTTTTATGAATGAGGGGAGCGGTACGCCGCCTCCACCCCCGCCGCCCGAGCTGACAGACCTGCAGCTGTTCTCCAGCGTCGCGGCCTCTCAAGACTTCGCCACCCAGTTCGCCGGCGTCGAGACTTTCGGC
>JBIKMY010000208.1:0-4518 GCA_044358945.1 Rubrivivax sp. | reverse complement strand
GGTTTTGCCGCAGTGTGACAACAGCAAGGTGAGCGCGGGCCAGCGTTCCAGCAAGCGGCTGAGGCCCGCCACCGATTCGGGGTGCCACTCCATGTGCATGGGCAGCGGCCTGTCGAAGCGGGTAGCGATCTCAGCCAGCGCCTGGAACATGGGCCCGTCCAACGGTACACGCCGGCGGCGCATCGGGTCGGCGCTGGAGCGTTCCGCGTTGGGGAAGGTTTCGCCAATGGTGCGCGGTAGTTTGCTCAGAAACTCCTGGATCCTTTTCAAAGCCAGTGGCCGTTCCTTGCTGTTGGGGTCGATGAACAGTGTGGGCCCTTCCGCCCGCTCGGCGTTGACCAGTTCGGCGTTCCCCACCGCTGGCAAGAAGCGAGGGCCTATGGCCGCCGCCGCGTTCGAATCCCGGAGGTTGGGGTGTCCAATGGCTGGACTGCCGATCGCACCTGCGCTCACCGTGTGGCTGATGCCGTGTTGGTCCATGCGGGCCAGCAGGTCAGCCGGTGTCATGAAGGCCATCAGGTGAAAGTGGGCGTCCACCAGGGGCACAGTGCGCCAGGCGTCGGTGGGGGCCGTTTGGGCGTGGACCCAGTGCGCGCTGCACAGCAGCAGGGGGCACAGCCAGCGGGCTGCCTTGGTGGTCAAGGTGGGCATACGGTTTTCGGGTGTCGTGGTGGCGAAATGGTGAAGCCCCGTCTTGACCCGAGGTGCCTCACGGCATGAGCCCACCTGGATAAAGCGTCTCGGAGTCAATACTGACTCTTCGGCAAATCCACCGTCAGCCCGTCCATGGATTCGTCCAGCACGATCTGGCAGCTCAGGCGGCTGGCTTCGGTGCGGGGGGCGGCGGTGAAGTCCAGCATGGTGCTTTCGTCCTCGGCCATGGGGGGCAGGGTGGAGCGCCAGGGTTCGCGCACCATGACGTGGCAGGTGGCGCAGGTGAGCAGGCCGCCGCAGTCGGCCGCCACGCCGTCCACGCCAGCGGCCACGGCCGCCTGCATCAGCGATTCACCCGGCTTGCCGGTGATCTCATAGGCGGTTTCGCGCCCGCCGGGGCCGGGTTGGATGAGGTGCAGGGTGATCATGTGGTGACAGCGTCAGTGTGCGCGGTGGTGATCCAGGGCGTGCCCTGGCGGCGGGCCTGGGCCTGTTCGGCCCACCAGGTGCCCCAGGTGCCGGCCGGGGCGATGCCGTCCACGGCGTCCGGGCCGCCCACTTGCTCTGTGGCGGTGGCGGGGTCGGCGTTGAACGGTGCGGTGCCGCCGGCCTTGACCTCGTCCATGGCCTTGAGCAGCAGGCGACGGTGGGTCATGATGATCTTGTCGCTGGTGCCCAGGTGTTCGCGCGTGCGGTCCTGGATGGCGCCCATGCTCTCCACGGCCCACTGGTCGTGCACGTTGATGTCTTCCTCGCCCATGCCCAGGAAGGTCCGCGTGCGCTGCTCCTCGGCGTTGAAGCCCCAGTCGTTGTGGCGCCCGGTCTTGGGCGCGTACAGCGGTGGCGGGATGAAGGGCGCGCGCTGGTCGCGCATGGCCTGCTTGTCCACCTGCTTGTCGTAGCTGGTGAAGAAGGCGAACCAGTAGGTGTGCGTGTCGTCCACCGGCACGTGCCACTGGGTGATGGTCATGGTGGGCGACAGCGGGATGCAGAAGGCCTGCGGGAAGATCTCGTGCGTCACGCGCACGTGGGTCAGCTCCTCGGTCATGCGGCGCAGCGTGGTGATGCGCAGGCCCCAGGGCGTGGTCTCGCTGGAGAGTTCGGGGCGGTGGAACTCGCGCATGATGCGCGACATGGGCCAGGCTTCGCCGTTGACAGCGCCCAGGCTGGCGCTGCGGAACTGCCTCGCACCGGCGTTGTCGCCCACCGATTCCAGCGAAGCGTCGTTCAGGAAGCGGTGCAGGAACGAGGTGTGGCAGGGGTCGATGCCCACCTCGAAGCCTTGCAGCCAGTTGCAGTGCCACAGGCCCTTGTAGGCGAAGGTGTGGGTACCCGGGGCTTCGAAGCAGTCGTAGCGCGGAAAGGGCGGCTCGGTGCCCGGCTCGCCCAGCCAGGCGAACAGCACGCCGCTGCGCTCCACCACGGGGTAGCTGCGCTGGCGCACGCGCTCGTGCAGGCGGCTGCCCAGGGGCTCGGCGGGGGTGTCCAGGCAGCGGCCGGTGGCGTCGAACTTCCAGCCGTGGAAGGGGCAGCGCAGGCCGTCGCCCTCGTGGCGGGCGTAGGCCAGGTCCGCACCGCGGTGGGGGCAGTCGCGGTCCAGCAGGCCCCAGTTCCCGGCTTCGTCACGGAACAGCACCAGGTCCTGGCCCATGACGCGCACGGCCTTGAGCGGCCGGCGGTCCATGCGCGGGTCGGTGGCGGGGTTGAACTCGTCCACCAGGGCCACCGGTTGCCAGTAGCGGCGCAGCAGCTCACCGCCGTCGGTGCCCAGACCCGTGCGGGTGAGCCGTTCGTTCTGTTGTGCGTTCAAGGCGGGCTCCTGGAGTTGAAAGGCCTGCGGCACCCGCAACGATAGCGAACTTCGCCTGCGTCGGGCCTGACCTGCTGCCGCACGGCCAAGAAAAAGGGCCGTCGACGACGGCCCTCTGGGGTCAGACGGGCTGCCTTGGGCGGCCCGTGCCAACGGCAGGCCGCCTCAGACGGCCACTTCCTTGGCCGCGTCCGCGTACTCCTGGATCTGGTCGAAGTTCATGTAGCGATAGACCTTGCCGGCGTCCTTGTTGATCACGCCCATGTCGGCGTGGTATTCGGCCACGCTGGGCAGGTGGCCCAGGCGCGAGGCGATGGCGGCCAGCTCGGCCGAGGCCAGGAACACGTTGGTGTTCTTGCCCAGGCGGTTGGGGAAGTTGCGGGTGCTGGTGGAGACGACCGTGGCCCCTTCCTTGACCTGCGCCTGGTTGCCCATGCACAGGCTGCAGCCCGGCATTTCGGTGCGCGCGCCCGCGCTGCCGAAGTTGGCGTAGTGGCCTTCCTTCACCAGTTCGGCCTGGTCCATCTTGGTGGGCGGGGCCACCCACAGCTTGACCGGAATCTCACCCTTGCCCGCCAGCAGCGTGCTGGCGGCGCGGAAGTGGCCGATGTTGGTCATGCACGAGCCGATGAAGGCCTCGTCGATCTTGGTGCCGGCCACCTCCGACAGGAACTTGGCGTCGTCCGGATCGTTCGGGCAGCACAGGATGGGTTCCTTGATGTCGGCCAGGTCGATTTCCAGCACGTGCGCGTACTCGGCATTGGCGTCGGGCTCCAGCAGTTGAGGGGCGGCCAGCCACTCTTGCATCTTGTGGATGCGACGCTCCAGGCTGCGCTTGTCCTCATAGCCCTGCGCGATCATGTTCTTCAACAGCACGATGTTGCTGTTGAGGTACTCGATGATCGGCGCCTTGTTGAGCTTGATGGTGCAGCCCGCGGCGCTGCGCTCGGCGCTGGCGTCGCTGAGTTCGAAAGCCTGCTCCACCTTCAGATCGGGCAGGCCCTCGATCTCCAGGATGCGGCCGGAGAACTCGTTCTTCTTGCCCTGCTTGGCCACGGTCAGCAGGCCCTGCTTGATGGCGAACAAGGGGATGGCGTGCACCAGGTCGCGCAGCGTGATGCCGGGCTGCATCTGGCCCTTGAAGCGCACCAGCACGCTCTCGGGCATGTCCAGCGGCATCACGCCCGTGGCGGCGCCGAAGGCCACCAGGCCGGAGCCGGCCGGGAAGCTGATGCCGATGGGAAAGCGCGTGTGGCTGTCGCCGCCCGTGCCCACGGTGTCGGGCAGCAGCATGCGGTTGAGCCAGGAGTGGATGACGCCGTCGCCGGGGCGCAGCGAGATGCCGCCACGGTTGCTGATGAAGGCGGGCAGCTCGCGGTGGGTCTTGACGTCCACGGGCTTGGGGTAGGCGGCGGTGTGGCAGAAGCTCTGCATCACCAGGTCGGCCGAGAAGCCCAGGCAGGCCAGGTCCTTCAGCTCGTCACGGGTCATGGGGCCGGTGGTGTCCTGGCTGCCCACGCTGGTCATGCGCGGCTCGCAGTAGGTGCCCGGGCGCACGCCCTGGCCCTCGGGCAGCCCGCAGGCGCGGCCCACCATCTTCTGCGCCAAGGTGAAGCCGGCGGTGGTGGTGGCCGGTGCCTGCGGCAGGCGGAACACGGTGGAGGCCGGCAGGCCCAGGAATTCGCGTGCCTTGGCGGTGAGCGAGCGGCCGATGATCAGGTTGATGCGCCCGCCGGCGCGCACCTCGTCGAACAGCACGTCGCTCTTGATCTGGAATTGCGCCACGGTGGCGCCGTTCTTCACCAGCTTGCCGTCATAGGGCAGGATGTCGATCACGTCGCCCATCTCCAGGGCGCTGACGTCCACCTCGATGGGCAGGGCGCCGGAGTCTTCCTGCGTGTTGAAGAAGATGGGGGCGATCTTGCCGCCCAGGGTGACGCCGCCGAAGCGCTTGTTGGGCACGAAGGGGATGTCCTGGCCGGTGTGCCAGATCACGCTGTTGGTGGCGCTCTTGCGGCTGGAGCCGGTGCCCACCACGTCGCCCACATAGGCCA
>JBIKMY010000207.1:0-4544 GCA_044358945.1 Rubrivivax sp. | reverse complement strand
GATCAGGTCCCATGCCACGTGGCCGATCTTCAGGCTGCCGCGCAGTACGTCAAAGGCGTGCGGTTCACCCCGGGCGCACAGGCCGCCGGGCTCCTCGCGCTTCGTGCCGAAGCGCTGCACCGTGCTCCAGCACCCGCGCTGCAGCACGCGTTGCAGCGCCTCGTCGCGGGCGTTGACCACCAGGCGGCCGCTGGCGGGCACGGTGCGCACCAGATGGTGGAACTGCGTCTCGATGGCGCCCAGGTCGGCAAAGATGTCCGCGTGGTCGAACTCCAGGTTGTTCAGGATGGCCGTGCGCGGGCGGTAGTGGACGAACTTGCTGCGCTTGTCGAACAGGGCGGTGTCGTACTCGTCGGCCTCGATGACGAAGCAGTGCCCCGCGCCCAGCCGTGCCGAGACTCCGAAGTTCAGCGGCACGCCGCCGACCAGGAAGCCGGGCTGCAGGCCCGCCTGCTCCAGGATCCAGGCCAGCATGGAGGTGGTGCCGGTCTTGCCGTGTGTGCCCGCCACGGCCAACACGTGGCGCTCGCGCAGCACCGCTTCGGCCAGCCACTGCGGGCCGCTGGTGTAGGCCGCGCCGGCATCGAGGATGGCCTCCATCAGCGGGTTGCCACGGGCCACCACGTTGCCGACCACGAACACGTCCGGCTTGAGCGCCATCTGGTCGGCTGTGAAGCCCTCGATCAACTCGATGCCCAGCGCGCGCAACTGGTCGCTCATCGGCGGGTAGACGTTGGCGTCGCAGCCAGTGACGCGGTGGCCCGCCTCGCGCGCGATGGCGGCAATGCCGCCCATGAAGGTGCCGCAGATGCCGAGGATGTGCAGGTGCATGGGACGCGGGGCGCGTCAAGGCGCCGGGGAAGAACAAGGGAGCGCGCGGAGCCTGGCGGCCAGGGAATTCAGGCCCTCAAGCCTTGAAGGCCTTGAAGGCCTGGGCCGCGGCTTCCACGGTGGCGTCGATGTCGGCCGCAGTGTGTGCGGCGCTGACGAAGCCGGCCTCGTACAGCGCCGGCGCCAGGTACACGCCTTGGTCCAGCATGGCGTGGAAGAAGCGGTTGAAGCGCTCCTTGTCGGTGGCCATCACGGTGGCGTAGTTCTGCGGCAGGCTCTCAAAAAAGAAGAAGCCGAACATGCCGCCTTGGCAGTCGCCGCTGAAGGGCACGCCCGCTGCTTGGGCGGCCTGGGTCAGGCCGTCGACCAGCGAACGTGTGCGTGCCGACAGGGCGTCGAAGAAGCCGGGCTTGGCAATTTCCTTCAGCGTGGCCAGGCCGCAGGCGGTGGCCACGGGGTTGCCGCTGAGCGTTCCGGCTTGGTAGACCGGGCCCAGCGGCGCCAACTGGCTCATCACCTCGCGCGTGCCGCCAAAAGCCGCCAGCGGCATGCCGCCGCCGATCACCTTGCCGAACACGCTCATGTCCGGCTTGAAGCCGGGGATCAGCTTCGCGTACACGCTCTGTGCGCTGCCCAGGGCCACGCGAAAGCCCGTCATCACCTCATCAAACACCAGCAGCGCGCCGTGCTGGGTGCACAGTTCGCGCAGCCGGGTCATGAACGGTACGCTGGCGCGCACGAAGTTCATGTTGCCCGCAATGGGCTCCAGCATCACGCAGGCGATCTCCGACCCGTGGGTGGTGAAGGCTTCCTCGATCTGTGCGAGGTTGTTGTACTCCAGCACCAGCGTGTGCTGCACGACTTCGGCCGGCACGCCCGCGCTGGTGGGAAAGCCGAAAGTGGCCAGTCCCGAGCCGGCCTTGACCAGCAGCGCGTCGGCGTGGCCGTGGTAACAGCCCTCGAACTTGATGATCTTGGAACGGCCGGTGGCGCCACGCGCCAGGCGCAGCGCGCTCATGCCGGCCTCGGTGCCTGAGCTCACCAGGCGGATCTGCTCCACCGATGGCACCAGGGCGATGATGGCCTCGGCCAGTTCGATCTCGCGCTCGGTGGGCGCGCCGAAACTGAAGCCGTCGGCCGCGGCCTTCTGCACGGCCTCCAGCACCGCCGGGTGGCCGTGCCCCAGGATCATGGGTCCCCAGGAGCCGATGTAGTCGATGTAGCGCTGGCCCTCGGCGTCCCACATGTAGGCGCCCTGGGCGCGGGCGATGAAGCGCGGCGTGCCGCCCACGGCGCGGAAGGCGCGCACGGGGGAGTTGACACCGCCGGGGATGACCTGCTGGGCGCGTGCGAAGAGGCTGTCGTTGCTCATGGATGAGGACCTGTCAGTGAACCCTGCGGGCTGCACCCGGGGTCTTGGGCGGTTCGGGGGCGTCGTCGGATGCGTCTGGGGGCTCGGCATCGCCATCTTCGCCTTCCTGTGGCGGCGGCAGGGCCCAGAAGAAGCGGTCGGGCACCACGTTGCCCATGCCGGGGCGAAAGCCGGTGTCCAGGCTCTGGTCCAGGAAGGCCAGGGCCTCGCCCACGGCGGCCTGCAATTCGCTGCCCGCGGCCAGGAGCGACGCCAGGGCCGCGGACAGGGTGTCGCCCGCGCCCACGAAACCGGCTTCGAAGCGCTCGAACTTCTCCCCCGTCAGGGCGCCCTGCGGTGAGGCGAGCACGTTGTCGATGAACTGCTCGGCCCCGCGTGCCGGCAGCATCACCCCCGTGACCAGCACGTAGCGCGTGCCACGCTCGCCCGCAGCCACGGCCAGCTCGCGTGCCGAGGGCGGACGCTCGCTGTCCCACTCGGGCAGCAGAAAGTCGGTGAGGGTCTTGTGATTGCCGGTCAGCACCTCGGCCGCCGGCAGGATCAGCTCGCGGTAGGCTTCCAGATAGGGCTCGCGCTGGTCTTCGTCCAGCCAGCTCAGGTCCGGCATGTAGGCCACCAGTGGCACTTCGGCGTAGTCCGACAGGACCTCGGCCACGGCGGCCACGGTGTCAGCCGAACCCAGGAAGCCGACCTTCCAGGCGGAGACAGGCACGTCTTCCAGGATGGAGCGGGCCTGCTCGATCACGGCTTCGTCGTCAATCGGGTGGTGGTCGAAAATCTCTGCGGTGTCGCGCATCAGGAGGGTGGTGACCACCGGCAGGGGATGCGCGCCCATGGCTGCGATCGTGGCTACGTCCCCCGCCACGCCGCCGGCACCGCTGGCGTCGCTGACGTTGAACGTCATCACGCATGCCGGTGGCGGGGCCTCCTGCCCGGGTTCTAGAGCATCTGCGGGGTCGTGTGCGTCGGGATTCATCGGGCGGGCAGACCGCAGTCTGATCAGACCAGGGCGTGGGCTTGGGTTCGCGGAAAAGGGGTGCCGGGCGCGGGCCGAGCGGCGCCCACAGGCTGGGCAACACCGGTCGGCCGACCCCGGCACAACCCCCCGGTGGCTACAATCTCAATCCATTGTAGTGACCACCTTGTGAAGCCATCGTGAGCCAACCCTGTACCTGGATGTGCCTGATTTGCGGCTGGATTTATGACGAGGCCGCCGGGGATCCGGAGCATGGCATCGCTCCCGGCACGGCATGGGCCGACGTGCCCATGAACTGGACTTGCCCCGAGTGCGGCGCCCGCAAGGAAGATTTCGAAATGGTGCAGATCTGATTCTGGTGTCCCCACCGGCGGTGCACCGCGTTCGGGCCGTGCATTATGGCGTCCGTGTCCCCCGACTTTCCTGAGCCCTTTTCCGAAGTGCTGGCCCGCCTTCAGGGCGCGCTGGAGTTGTTGCGAGAGTGCGTGGCCTTGAGTCTGGCCGGCGGGCCTTCACTTGCCGACGTCGACAACGCCGCCGCGTCGAATACCGGGGCCAGCCCTGAGTCTGCAACGTTCGCCGCATTCGACGCGATCGAGGCGCCCTTGCGGGACTGCGGCCAGGCACTCAGGGCCAGCGGGCGCGTGCCGCTGGCGTTGGTGGTGGAGGCTTGCGCCGCCTCGGTGATCACACTGCAGTCTTCCCACCCTCGCCATACCCCTGAAGGCTACCGTCTGGTGGAGCAGGCACTGGAGGCCGTGCTGGAGCAGGCCGTACAACCTGGGGGCGACGACCTGGCCCTGGTGGCTGAACTGTTCCCTGCCTATCAGGCCGTTGTGCAACTGTCGGGCGTGGACCGCGCTCACCCGGCAGATCTCTGGCCCGGCCGCCACCCGCTGCTGGATCTGCCCTCCGATCCCTTTGCTGCGCCGCGCCGGCTGGACGCCGAGGCGCGTCTGGCCCTGGAAGAGGCGCTGCTCAACACCCTGAGGCAACCCAGCCCGCAGGCGTTCCGGGCCATGAGCGATCTGTGCACCGCCTTGGGCGAGGGGTCTGCTGCGCCGCAGTCGGACTTGTGGAAGCTGGCCGGCGCCGCCTACGAGGCCCAGGCCGACGAACTGCTGGCGCCCGACGTCTACCTCAAGCGCATGGGCGCGCGCCTGCTGTCCCTGACCCGCACAGGTCAGGACGCTGGGCCGCAGGTGCAGGCGTCGGCCCGTCAAATCGGCCACGAACTGCTGTTCCGTTGCCACAGCGCGCTGGCGGCCGCGGGAGTGCCGGCAGCACCTGCCGTGGGCCCGCGTCTGGAGCGCGTGGCTGCGGCCTGCGGTGTGCCGCTGCTTCGCCCGTCGCAGGCCGGACCGG
>JBIKMY010000011.1:0-16620 GCA_044358945.1 Rubrivivax sp. | reverse complement strand
CACCGCATGGACCTGGTGATCGCCGACGAGCCGCTGCCGCGCCGCCTGGCGGTGAAGGCCTACAACCATGTGCTGGGCAGCTCCACCATGAGCTTCTTCTCCGCGCCTAAGCTGGCTCGTTCACTGCAGGGGCCGTTTCCAGACTGTTTGAACGGGGCTCCGATGCTGATCCCTGGCGCCCAGTCCACCGTGCGCTCGCAGTTCGAGTCCTGGTTGACCTTGCACGCCTTGCACCCGCGGGTGGTGGGCGAGTTTGACGACGGTGCGCTGATGAAGGCCTTTGGTCGCGAGGGCCGCGGCGTGTTCATCTCCCCCAGCGTGGTGGAGCAGCAAACCTGTGCGCAGTACGACGTTGAGGTGATCGGTCGCAGCAGCGACCTGGTTGAGCAGTTCTACGCGATTTCGGCGGAAAGGCGCATCTCCCACCCGGGCGTGGCCGCCATCACGCAAGCAGCCAGAACCGCGCTGTTCTGAAGGCCCTGGCAGGGGATTTGCCCCCTCGGGTTGTAGGCCGATGCCCCCGCAAAAACCCCGATGGGTGGCCCAGGGCCCGGTGTTCATAATCGCCAGCAGACAGGCTGATGAGTAGCCTGTGTCGTGCCCTCATGAGGAGACATCAAATGAAGCCAAGCAAACTCTTGTTGACCCTGGGACTGGCCTTTGGCCTCACCTCCGCTGCCGTTGCACAGCAGATCACCATGCGCAACGCCATCTCGGTGGCGCAGAATTCCCATGCAGGCGAGGCCATCGACACGCTGGCCCGCGAGGTGGAAAAGCGCACCAACGGCCGCATCGTCATCAAGAACTTCTACTCGGGCTCGCTGGGCGGTGAGCGTGAAGTGATGGAGTCCGTGCAGTTGGGCACACAGGAGCTGGCCCACAACTCCACTGGGCCGGTGCCGAACTTCGTGCCTGAGACCCGCATCCTGGACGTGCCGTTCCTGTTCCGTGACAAGGCGCATGCACGCGCTGTGCTGGACGGCCCCATCGGCCAGGAACTGCTGTCCAAGTTCGAGTCCAAGGGCTTCAAGGCCCTGGCCTGGACCGAGAACGGCGTGCGTCACATGACCAACAACAAGCGTCCGGTCAACGAACCCAATGACCTCAAGGGTTTGAAGATGCGCACCATGGAGAACCCGGTGCACGTGGCGGCTTACAAAGGCCTGGGTATCGTGACCACGCCCATGGCGTTCCCTGAAGTGTTCACGGCCCTGCAGCAAGGAACCGTGGATGGTCAGGAGAACCCGCTGTCTGTCATCCTGGCGGCCAACTTCGACCAGGTGCAAAAGCACATCACGCTCACCGGTCACGTGTACTCGCCCTCGGTGTACCTGATGAACAAGGCTGTGTGGGACAAGCTCAGCGCCGCTGACAAGCAGATCTTCCTGGACGCCGCCAAGGAGGGCGTCAAGGCCAACCGTGCACGCGTGGACCGTGACGACGCCAACGGCGCCGCCGAGTTGCGCAAGCGCGGCATGACCGTGATCGAGAACGTGGACAAGGCCAAGTTCATGGCCACACTCGCTCCCGTCTACGCGGAATTCGAAAAGCAGTTCGGCAAGGCCAATCTGGATCGCATCCGGAACTACAAGTGATCTGACACGATTCCGACGCGATCCGATACCGATAACGCCCGACCGGTTCACGCTGGCGGGCGTTTTCCTTTGCTGAAGGTCCCACGGCTGATGAAACAACAGTTTTTGCGCTTCGAGCGCTGGACCAGTTCCGCCGCGATGGTGGTGGCCTGCCTGATGTTGGCGTTGTCCTCGTACTTGGCCATTCATCAGATCGTCACCCGGTTCATCCTGGAGTCCCCCGCCGAGTGGACCGAAGTGTTGATCCGTTTCAGTCTGATCTGGATGGTCTTTCTGGGCATACCAACCGCCTTTCGGCAAGGGGCGATGGTGAGCGTGGACCTGCTCTATCGCTTGAGCGGCCAGCGCATGCGCCGCGTCTTGGACACCGCAGTGGCCATTGCGGCACTGACCCTGAGCGCCGTCATTTTCTGGTGGGGGCTGGACTATGCCAACCGAGGCAGCGTGCAGTCCATGATCGGGCTGGAAGGCGTTTCGATGTTCTGGGCTTACCTGGCCATGCCCGTGGGCGCAGTCTTCAGCATGATCGGTATCGTCGGCAACTGGCTGGACCCCCAGCGTCTTGAACTGGAGACCGCGCAATGAGCACCGCCATGCTGATCACGATGATGCTGTGCTTTGCGCTCAGCATCTCGGTGGCCGTGTCCATCGGCTTGTCCGCCATCTTGGGCATTCAATTGGCCAATGCCAACATGCTCATCTCGGTCAAGGAGATGTTCAATTCCATCAACAAGTTTCCGCTGGCTGCCATCCCCTTCTTCATCCTGGCCGGCAACCTGATGGAAACAGGGGGCATCTCCAAGCGCTTGATCGAGTTCTCCAAGAGCATCGTGGGCGGCATTCAGGGCGGGCTGCCCATGACCTGCGTGCTGACCTGCATGATCTTTGCAGCGGTGTCAGGTTCTTCGGTGGCCACCACCTTTGCCATTGGCGCCATCCTGATCCCGGCCTTGATCAAGCACGGTTATCCGCGCCCTTGGGCCACGGCCTTGCAGGCCACGTCCGCGGAACTGGGCGTGATCATTCCGCCGTCCATCCCGATGATTCTTTTCGGCGTCAGCGCCGAGGTCTCCATCGGTGAGCTGTTCATTGCGGGTTTTGGCCCGGGCTTGTTGATCGGCGTGGCGCTCATGCTCTTCGTCTGGGCCTACTCCAAGTACAAGGGCTGGGGCAAGAACGACGGCGATGGCCGGCTGAGTTTTGGCAAGGCCACCTGGCAAGCGGGTTGGGCCTTGTTGATGCCGGTGATCGTGCTGGGCGGCATTTACGGTGGCGTGTTCACACCCACGGAAGCAGCGGCCGTGGCGGTGCTGTATTCCTTCATCGTCGGCATGTTCATCCACCGGGAAATCAAGTTCAAGGACCTGTACCCCATCTTGCGCAAGTCCGTGATCGCCAGCGCCGTGATCATGTTCATCATCGCCAACGCGGGGCTGTTCGCCTTCCTGATCACCCGTGCAGGCGTGCCGGCCGCCATTGGGCAATGGCTGGAACAGGTGCTGCAGTCGCCGTTCTACTTCCTCCTGGGGGTGAACGCGGCCTTGTTCATCATCGGTATGTTCATCGAGACCGGCGCGGCCATCATCGTGCTGGCCCCGATCCTTGTGCCGGTGGCCATCCACTTCGGTATCGACCCGGTCCACTTCGGCACGATCATGGTGGTCAATCTGGCCCTGGGCATGATCACGCCGCCCTTTGGTGTGAACCTGTTCGCGGCCTGTACCGTGGCCAAGATCTCGCTGGACCGCATCATCAAGGATCTCATACCGTTCATCTGCGTGATCCTCGTCTGCCTGATGTTGATCAGCTACATCCCGGAGATATCGCTGGCGCTCAGAGATCTGGTCTACAACCGGTAGGCGGTCTCACCCCGGCAAGGCGCATCGGTGGCGCCGCCGGGACTCGACGCGGGGCCCGTCTCAGCTGCGGTTGTCGGGTGTGTAGATGACCCAGCGGTTGCGGCCGCTGCGCTTGGCGGCGTACATCGCCTGGTCGGCGTGCAGCAGCAATGCGGTGGGGTCCTGACCGTGCTGCGGAAACACGGCCAGGCCCATGCTGCAGCCCACGTCCACCATCGGCGCATCTGGCGCGGCCCCGAGCGCGCAGGGCTGCGTCACCTGCGACAGCACCTTCTGCGCCAGCGCCTGAACTTGCGGCACCCCTTCCACGTCGTCCAGCAGCAGCACGAATTCGTCGCCACCCAGCCGGCACACCGTGTCAGAGGACCGCAGGGAGCCTTGCAGGCGCTGCGCCACCGTTTTCAGCAGCACGTCGCCCGCGTCATGTCCATGGGTGTCGTTGATGGCCTTGAAGTGGTCCAGATCCAGAAAAGCCACGGCGAAGTGCCCGCCGTAGCGGGCGTGGTGGACGCAGACGCGTTCCAGCCGATCATTGAGCAACACACGGTTGGGAAGGCCGGTGAGTGAATCGTGCTCGGCAAAGTGGCTGAGGGCGGCCAGCCTCTTCTTTTCCGTCACGTCTTCCACCACCGCCAGTCGGCGCAGGGCGCGGTCCGTTCCATCGTTGTCCCAGATGGCCGACACCACGACATCCAGCACACCCCCGTCGGCGCACACCATCTGCAGTTCCGACACCGTGACGCGGCCGCTGTCGGGCCGGCTGGGATCGATCAGCCTGGCCACCTGTTGCGCCGAATCTGGCGTCAGGAAGTCGGTGACGGGCCGCCCCAGCACCGCATGCTCCGCAAAACCCAGCGTTTTCAGCCACTGCTGGCTGACGTTGATGACACGGCCCTGGGCATCGAGCGAGTGCAGCATCGCGGGGGTCTGGCTGTAGAGGGAGCGCAGACGCGCTTCGCTGCTGCGCAGCCGCTGCAGCGTGTCGCGACGGCTGTCCACCGTGGCGGCCAGGAAGATGCTGGGCAACAGCGTGGCCAGCACGGCGCCGTAGTACAGGCTGTCACCCCACCAGGTAGACGAGGGGGGCAGCAACAGGATGCCCGCGCCGATGAGCACCCCGATCAGCACGGCCACCAACAGGCCACCCAGGGCTGTGACCGTCAGGCCGCTGGCGGCGGCCAGCAGCCCAAGCGCCATGGCAATCACCACAAAGGGGTGGGGCAGGGTGGAGGCCGCCATCAGCGTGATGGCAACGGCCAGCAGCAGCAGGCCCAGATGGCGCAGGCTGGCCAGGGCTTGCACCAGGTGTTGCGGACCGTGCAGCCACACCGAAAGGCTCAGGGGCAGCACGGCCACGCTGCCTGTCAGCCCGCCGGCCAGCCAGGTGGCCCACACCCGGCCAAAGGCGCCCGGCTCCGGCTGGGCCACCAGGGCCGCACCGGCCAGCGCGCTCAGCAGCGTCGGCACCAGGGCCCCTGCACCGAACACCACCGCCAGCCGGCCGGGGTTTTGAAGGTCCTGCACTCGCAGGCTCACGCGCCCCAGCAGCCAGGCCGCCAGCAGCATCTCTGCGCAGTTGCCCGGCACAAAGGCCGCAGCGGCCTGCCAGACCGAGGCATCGAGATCTTGCGCGGGCCACTTGACGGCGACATTGGCCAGCAGGTTGGCCAGCCCCAGGCCTGCCAGCATCAGCGGCCATTGGCGTCTTGGCAGGGCCAGGAGCGCGACGGTTCCCACCGGGTTGGCGAACCACAGGGTGGCCACCTGACCCGGGCGTGCCGCCAGCAGCAATGACGCCAGTGCCAGCAGACCGTAGAGCAGGCTGACGCCCGCCACCCAGGCCACCGGGCGCGGCAGGCGGGGCAAAGGTTCGTCGGTCATGGCGCCGAGGCCCGGCGCCGGCGCACGTACAGGCTTGCCAGGACCACAGCCGCCAGCGCCGACAGCGCCAGGCCCACCCACCGCAAGGTTTGGCGCCGGGTGTCCTCGTACTTCAGGGCCTGGGCGTCGATCCAGCGGTTGATGATTCTCTGACGTGTGCCATCGTCCAGCCGCTGCAGTCCTGCCTCCAGCTGCCGGCCCAACTGGGGCAGCGACTTGCGGTAGGCAAAGCTCAGGGGGTAGTCAAAGCCCACGGCCTGAGACACCTGCACCCCCTTGACCTGTCCCTGCCGAATCAAGTGGCTCACACTGGCGATGTCGGCTACGACGGCCTGGTACTTTCCGGCCATCAGGCCTTGCAGCCCGATGAGGTCGTCCGGCACGGCCTGCCAGTCGACCTGCGGATAGGCCTGGCGCACGAAGGCTTCCACCGCATAGCCCTGTCCCACGGCCACGCGCTGGGCGCTCAGGTCCTTCAACTGTGCCGGGCTCACGCTCTGGCGCACCACCAGCACTGCGGGCACCTGCACATAGGCCGAAGTGAAGGCCAGGTAAGCCGAGCGCTCCGGCGTGGGGCGCAGCGAGGAGATCAAGTCCACCTCACCGCGTTGGGCGGCTTCGAGAATGGCCGCCAGCGGCTGCGCCGGCAGTGTCAGAACGGGGGCGTCCAGACCGGGCTTGAGGGCGTCCAGCATGTCGATGGACAGGCCCACCACGCGGCCTTCTGCGGTCTGGTAGACGAAGGGGCCATAGTCCTTTTCAGGGGCGAAGCGGATCTGACCTTCCGCCGCTGCCGAGGCCATGTTGCACACCAACACCAGCGCGAGAGTCAGCAACTGTTTCATGAGGATGCCCAAGAAAGCCGCTGGAAGGCCGATCCAGGCTTTATACCCGCCCTGGGGGTGAACGTGTAAGGATTTGATGTGCGCTGCCGCAGTCGGCACGGGCTGGCTTCAACGCGGCAGCGACTCCACTTCCTTCTGCCAGCGCTCCAGCAGGCGCTTGCGTTCGGCCACAGAGCCGTATTTCTCAAAGTTGTATTTGATCAGCCGCACGCTGTCCATGCTGGGGATGCGGGGGTCGGGCTTGAACATGCGGTTGGCAGGAGACTGCAGGCTGTTGGCCCGGGCGCCGATGGTCTGTCCTTCGGGGCTCATGAGCCAGTCGTAGTAGCGTCTGGCGCCTTCCGGGTTGCGGCTGCCCTTGACGAGCGCAATGCCGCCGATTTCGTAGCTGGTGCCTTCTCAGGGAGCGATCGAGGCCATCTCTCCCTTGTAGGTGGGCTTGATCATGTCGGCCCAGCACTTCGGTTCGGGAAGTTTCTTCTTCTTCAGCAGTTCGGTGTTCCAGCCGAAGCCAATCGCGCTGGTGTAGGAGCCGCCTACCATGTTCTGCGACATGGCGTACTGGCGCACGCTCCAGGCCTGCAGGTCGTTGATGTAGGCCGGGCGGTACGGCTGCAGCACGCGCAGGCCGGTGGCCTTCTGGAACTCAGTGAGGTTGTCGTGCCGTCCGGGCTCAGCGGGGCCGAGCGCACAGGCCGCTGGCGCGCAGGTCGTGGCCCAGCACGATGCGCACGTCCAGGCTGTCGGCGCGGTCCACGCCCGCCACCGCGGGCACGTCTCCTGACCCGGTTCGCGGCAGCTCGCGGGCCAGCGCCTGGGCTGCCTGATCGTGCCCGGCACGGTAGCGCACCACCGTGGTCGCGGTGTTGTAGGGCAGGGCGTTGCGAAGCCGGGCGGTGTTGGCGGCGCCGAGCGCGCGCAGCCGTTCGGCCACGCAGGCGGCCATGCCCTCGACGCCGTTGCCATTGGCGATCTCCACCCGTTGGATCGGACCCGCGGCCCAACGGGCCTTGGGCTCGGGTGGCGTGGCCTGGGGCTGGGGCTGGGGCTGGGGCTGGACAGTCGCCAGGCCTGGCGTTGAACCGGGGACCTGCGCTGGCAGAGCAGCCCTTTCCTGCGTCACATCCGAGGACGGCGGCTGCGTCGCCTGCGGTGGCGGCGCTGGCGTGAAGGAGGAGGGGGTCTGAGTCATCGCAGGACTGGCGGACGCAGCGTCCAGCCGGCGAAGGTTGGCCTGCGCGCGGGTGTGGTCCGGCTGCAGGGACAGCGCCTGCAGCAAGGCCGCGCGCGCCAGCGTGGACTGACCAGCCTGCATCAGGGCGTAGCCCAGGTTGTTGTGCAGCCCGGCGCGCTCGGGGGCCAGCGAGACGGCGCGCTGCAGGGCGGCCACCGCGGCGACATGGTCGCCGGCAGCGGCCTGCGCCTGCCCCAGCGCGTTGTGAACATCGGCATCGTCTGGCGCGGCCTGCGCAGCCTTCTGCCAAGCCTGCAGAGCCTCGGGCCAGCGCGCTTCGCCTTCGTAGCGCAGCGCCAGCGCCATGTAGCCCTGCGCGTGTCCGGGGCCGGCGTGCTCCACCCGCAGGTTCGGCTCCATTCGAAGGGGCTGCAGCGCTGAGGGGGCCGTGCAGGCTGAAAGCCCCAGGCCGGCCAGCAGGACACCGGACAGTCGGCCTGCGTGCGCGAGGTACCTGGAGTTGAAGTGCTTCATCAAGGGCTTTCGGTGCACGGTCTCTCAGTGCGTGCCCATCGACGGCAGCAGCACGCGGTAGATCTGGATCATGGCCGGGCCCATCAGCACCACCATCAGCGAAGGAAAAATGCAGAAGATCAGCGGAAACAGCAGCTTCAGCCCGATCTTTGCGGCGGCTTCCTCGGCACGCTGACGCCGTACGGTGCGCAGCATGTCGGCGTGCACCCGCAGCGATGCCGCGATGCTGGTGCCGAAGCGCTCGGCCTGGTTGATCATGGAGACGAAACCGTCCACCTCTTCCACGCCCGTGCGCAGCGCCAGGTTGCGCAGCGCGCGTTCCCGGTCGGCGCCGGCGCGCAGTTCCAGGTTCACCAGGCGCAGTTCTTCAGCCAGGGTCGGGCTCTTGATCTGCAGATCGTCGGCCACCCGCACCATGGCCGCTTCGGTGCCCAGGCCGGCCTCCACGCACACGGTCATCATGTCCAGGGCGTCGGGAAAGCTCTCGAAGATCTCGCGCTGGCGGTGCTGTACAGCGCGCGACAGCATGACATTGGGCAGGTAGTAGCCTGTCGCGGCCAGCGCCAGCATCGCCAGAAGAAAGCCCTGGCCCTTGAGCGTGACGTCCGTCAGGGTCAGGGCGCCCAGGCCCAACAGCGGCAGCCCGAGCGCCAGCGCTGTCTTGGTGCCGAAGAAGGCCGTGGGTGCCGTGGGGCTGCGCACCCCGGCATGCAGGAAGCGCATCCGGATGCTGGACTTCTCGAATCCCTCCTCGGGCGTGGACAGGTGGCTGATCGGCCGCACCCACGCGGCCAGGCGCTGCAGCCAGCGGCTCATGCCTGGGGTGGCAGGGCCCGCCGGGGTGGTGCGGGACAGGTCCAGCAGGCGTTGGCGGGCGGCGTCGGGTCGTGCCAGCGCGGAGATACCCGCCAGCGCGGCGACCACACCGACGAAGACCAGCGCCAGGAAAGCGAGTTGCATGGGGCTCATGGCGGGGCTCTTTCTACACTCGAATGCGGACGATGCTGCGCATCCACAGCACGCCCAGGGCCATCATGAACAGCGCCGTACCCACCATGCGCATGCCGCTGGGGTCGTTCCACAGCACTGCCATAAAGCCTGGGTTTACGAGGTTGACGACCACCGCCACAGCAAAGGGCAAGGTCGTCAGGATGACAGCTGAAAGACGCCCCTCGGCCGACAGGGTGCGCACCTCACCGTGAAGTTTGAGCCGTTCACGGACGATGGCAGCGATCTTGTCCAGCAATTCGGCCAGGTTGCCCCCAGATTCCCGCTGGATCATCACCGCCGCGGCAAAGTAGCTCACGTCTGCCAGCGGTACGCGCTCGGCCAGGCGTGCCAGCGCGGTGTGGGTCGGCACGCCGAAGTTCATCTCGTCGAACAGCATGCGGAAATCCTGTCCCAGAGGGTCGGGCAGTTCATCGGCCACCATGCGTACTGCCGCCGAGAAGGCGTGGCCCGCCCGCATCGCGCGGCTCATCAGGTCCAGCGCTTGAGGAAACTGGCGCTCGATGCGCTCGATGCGTCGGTGCCGGCTGTGCGCCACCCGCCACCAAGGCAGCACTGCCAGCACCAGACCGAGTGCAGCGCCCAGCATCGGCGCCTTGCCGAGCATGCCCGGCAGCGTCAGGCCAATCAGCCCGAGCCCCAGCGACACCACCACCAGCTCGGTGGCCGACACCTTCAGGCCCGACATGGCCACCCAGCGATGCAGTGCGCGGCCCGGTGTGGTCTGGCCGAGCAGGGCGTTCACGCGGGGCAGGCGCTGGGCCTGTTCCACGCGTTCGATACTGGCCCGGGTCACCGGGTCGCCGGCCAGCGCATCAAGCCGCGCGGCGATCCTGCGGGCCTCGGGGCTGTGACGAGAGGCCCAGAGGTTGTACAGACCCTCCAGGCACAGGACGACCGCAACGAATGCGGTCACGGCAAACAGGGCGAATGACAGGTTCATGAGGGTGCTCCGCAGGCAGGGTCTCAGACCTCGAGCCGTTGCGGCTCGAACAGCGTGGATGGCAAGGCCAGGCCGTGGCTGGTCAGGCGGTCGCTGAACCGGGGGCGGATTCCAGTGGCCGTGAAATGGCCCTGGACGTGGCCGGTGTCGCTGACGCCAGTCTGGTGGAACAGGAAGATTTCCTGCATGGCCACGGTCTCGCCCTCCATGCCCGTGATCTCCTGGACGCTGGTGAGTTTGCGGGTGCCGTCGGACAAGCGACTGGCCTGCACGATCACGCCAATGGCCGAGGCCACCTGGGCCCGCGCGGCCTTGGCGGGCAGGTCCACGCCTGCCATCGCGATCATGCTTTCCAGCCGCGCCAGCGCATCGCGGGGCGTGTTGGCGTGGATGGTGGTCATCGAGCCCTCGTGCCCGGTGTTCATGGCCTGCAGCATGTCCAGGGCCTCGGCGCCGCGCGTCTCGCCCAGGATGATGCGGTCCGGACGCATGCGCAGGGAATTGCGCACCAGCGCGCGCTGCGCCACCTCACCGCGGCCCTCGATGTTGGGCGGTCGGGTCTCCAGCCGCACCACGTGAGGCTGCTGCAGTTGCAGCTCGGCGGCGTCCTCGATCGTCACCACGCGCTCGCTGGCCGGGATGTGGCTGCTCAGGATGTTGAGCAAGGTGGTCTTGCCCGAGCCGGTACCGCCCGAGATCAGGATGTTGACGCGGCCCGCCACCAGGGCCCCGATGAACTGCGCCATCTCGGGCGACAGCGAGTGGTACTCCAGCAGGTTGGCCATCTGCAGAGGCACGGCGGCGAAGCGCCGGATCGACAGGATGGGCCCGTCGATCGCCAGCGGCGGAATGATGGCGTTGACACGCGAGCCGTCTGGCAGCCGGGCGTCCACCATGGGGCTGGACTCGTCAACGCGACGGCCCACGCGGGAGACGATCTTGTCGATGATCTTCATCAGATGCGCGTCGTCGTGGAAGGTCACGTCCGTGACTTCCAGCCGGCCGCGCCGCTCCACGTAGACCTGACGGTGCGTGTTGACGAGGATGTCGGAGACGCTCGCGTCTGCCAGCAGCGGCTCCAGCGGCCCGTAGCCGAGCATCTCGTGCTGGATATCGCGCACCAGGTTCTGCCTTTCGCCGGCGTTGAGCACCAGCTTCTCCTCGTTGAGCAGGCGCTCGACCAGCAGCCGCAGCTCTTCACGCAGGGTCGCGGGCGACAGGGCCTGCAGGGCTTCCAGGTCCAGTCGTTCCAGCAGCAACTGGTGCAGGCGCGCCTTGATGTCCTGGTAGGGCCGGTCCGGGGCGGAGGTGTGGTCGCTCAGCGCTGCTTCCGGGGCACCCGATCCGTCGGTGCCGGCGCCAGGGGCGGCACCCAATCGTTCACGCAGACTCATGGGGCGGCCCTCAGGATGCGGTAGCGCCGAACAGGCTGGTCAACCAGCGGCTGCCCGCGCGCGGCGGCGGCGGGGGCGGCAGCAGCCCGCGGGCCAAGTCCCGCAGGGCCCGCGTCACCGGGCTTCCCGGGGCCAGCTGGTCCACCGGCACGCCCTGGTTGACGGAAGTCGCAACGGCTTCGTAGTGACTCGGCAACGTGATGAGGTCCCGCACGCCCAGGGCCTTCTTCAAGTCGTCGGTGCTGAACTCGCCGTCCTTTCGGTGTCGATTGACGATCCACTTGATCTTGTCCTCCGGGTAGTCGAGCGAACGAAACACGTCTCGCAAGCGCTGGCTGTCGCGAATGAAGGGCAGCGTTAGCTGCAGCACGGGGTAGATACGGTCGGCCATGTCCAGCGCCTGCAGCGTCACCGGGCTCAGCGCCCGGCCGGCGTCGATCACCACGTGGTCGTGCATCTCGCGGGCCAGTTCCACGATGCGCCGCACGTGGTCCCGCGTCACCTCCACGCTTTGCGCCGGATCTTCCGGGGCCGCCAGCACCCAAAGGCCTGGCAGGGCCTCCCGCATGGACGAGCGCAGCAGGGCCGTGTCGAGTCTGTCGATGTGGCGCGCCACATCGGCCACATGACTGCTGCCGCGCCCGTCGCTGACGAACAGCGCCGCATCGCCGAACTGCAGGTTCAGGTCGATCAGTGCCACCCGGCGCCGGCCTTCCTGCGTCAGCAGGTGCGCCAGGTTGGCGGCCACGAAGGTGGTGCCGCAGCCCCCCTTGCAGGACACCAGCGCCAGCACCTGCCCTGCGGGAGCCGGTTCGGGTGTTGCCGAACCCGGGCGCTTTCGCATCTGGCGACTTTGGGCCGCCATGACCGCCGCCACCACAGCGGCCGGCGCGCATGGCGCCTGGAGCACCTCGCGAACGCCTGCCCGCATGGCCCGCATCAGGATCTCAGGCTCCAGGGTGTGGCTGACCAGCACGAGGTCGACCTCCGGGTGGGCGGCGGCCAGCCGCTCCAGCGCGTCGACGTCCTCTGGTGCCGACGTCTGCACCAGCACCAGGTCCGGTCGGCTGCCGTTGATGACGACGCTGGTGTCGTTCAGCGCCGACACCAGCTCCTTGACGTCGAACCCGCCCTGGCTGCGCAAGGCATCGCCCCAGGCCCGGGCGTTGGCGCCGTCCGGGGTCACGATCTTGACCTTCATTGGCATACCTCGTTGGCCGTGCTGTTCATGGACTCCTTGCGCTGGGTGGTGGCGAACGCCGGCAGCGTCAGGCTCAGGGGCACCAGGGGAATCAGGGCCTGATGCGTCACGTCTCGCAGCGACACCCTCACGGCCTTGCAGTCCGCCGCGGTGCAGGTGTTGTCGGCTGCCGGGGGGTTGAGGTAGGTGATGACGATCTGGCTGGCCGAGAGCGCGGGCAGGCGCTCCACCATGGCGGCCTTGATCCGGCTGGCGTTCTGGTCGCACACGGCGGCCAGTCGCGCCCCGTGCCGCGTGGCCTCGACCGCGGCATTCCAGGTCCACAACAGGCGCCCCATCTCGATCACGCCGAACAGCAGGGTGAACAGCAGCGACGCCACGATCGCGAACTCCACTGCCGCCACGCCTTGCTGGCGTCGGCCGCGTGTGCACCTGGCAGCTCGCACGCCTGTTTTCACAACTGCGCCCTCATCGTGACCGAGATGGTGTTGAAAGTCATGTCAGGCACCACCCACTGGACGACCGAAGACCAGGCGTAACCGGCAATGCCCACGCTCACCAGATTGACCGCACCGAGGCCGGTGGACTGGCCCGCATGGGTGGCCGGGCACAGCACCGCGTCGCACAGCACCACCTGGTCGGTGGACAGGCTGGCCGCCAGCACCGTGCCGGTGCAATCGGTGGTGCCATAGACGGCCAGGCAGCGGGCTTCGGCGGCGATCACGGCGTCCCCAGGGCCGTGCTGAGACAGGTGCCGCGCGGCATCGCGCACGGTCTTGGCCAGGGTGTTGTAAGAGTAGATCGCTCGCCCGAGTTCGGTCACGCCAAACAGCATCACCAGCAGCGGTGTCAGCAGCAGGGCCAGTTCCACGGCTGCCACGCCGCGTGCGCTGCGGCGGCGGGGTTCAAGGGGCATCTGGCGCATCCTGCGGTTCCTCACTGCACCAGCGCCGGCACCATCGGCCCCACGCTGGCGCTGTCGCCCGAAATGCCCGAGGTCGAGCAAGGGCTGCCGGCCTCGCCCGAGGCACCCAGGTACTCGACCTTGCTCCGCACCGCGTTGCCCTGCTTGCGGTAGGGGTCCAGCAGCAGCACGCAGGCGTAGCCGCGAATGGGGGCGTGTTGGGCTCCGGTGAAGCCGCTGCAGTCGACGATCGGCATCGTGACGCGCCGGCGGTCCGCACCGCTGGCCAGATGCTGGGCTGCTGTGGAAGGGCTGTAGGGGTTGGCATAGAACGCCGGGCTGAGACCCGACGCCTGGACCGTGCCTAAGGTGCTCGCCCGCGCCTGCGTGAAGTTGGGTGTGGTGCCGGAAGTGCCGGAGTAAGCGTTGCGCCCCAGTGGCCAGTTGCCTTTACCGCCCTCCCAGGCATAGGCGTAGCCGGTGAGGTCGGGTACCGCCGTGCTGATCTGCGGATTGCCGCTGCCCCCCTTGTAGAGGCCAAAGCGCGAGTTGTAGGCCGACTCCATCGAACTGATGTTGCCGGTCTGGCCCACGCATCCCGCGCCGGCCTTGGCATTGCCCGATGTTGAGCAGGTCCCGGTGTTGGGCGCGGGCAGGCTGCACTGCCCTGCACCGGCCATGAGGCAGGCCAGTTCCTGCGCGCCGCCGCCAGAGCAGCCCGGGGTGGTGGCCGAGGGGTCGAAATCGATCCAGCGGAAGTTGCCGGTATAGGAGGCGTTGTTCCCACTCTCGGAAAAGTCCAGGCCGTACCAGTCACCCTTGACATAGCCGAAGGTGGGGGCTGACCCGCCCGGGCGCACGCACAAGGCCATGGGGATGGCGCAGGTCGTCCGGGCTGGAGACAGGGAGGCTGTGGCCAGCGCATTGACGGTCTGCGGGCCGGCGCCCAGCACCTGCATGAACCACGGTGCGATGTTGGCGCGTGTGACCGTGCAGCGCACGTACTTCGCGCTGGGCGCGGCCGCCCCGGCGGCCACCCAGGCGCTGCCTGCCGACAGGCCGCTGCCGAAGCTCACGCTCACGTCGGCGTCGGCAATGGCCATGCCCTGGAATCCGATCTTGTTCTGGCGCGCCACCGCCCGGCCCGCCGCCTCGGCACGGTTGAACGCGGCGGCTGGAATTGCCGGCGAGCCTGTGAGCTCGTAGCTCGCCGCCAGGGCGCAGGCATCGGCGCCGTTCTGCAGCTCGGTCCGGGTCAGGTACAGGTGGCCGCTGTCCAGGGCCAAGCCAATGGCCCCGAGGAGCACGGACAGGGTCAGCCCGACCACGATGGCCACCGCGCCGCGCTGGCGCGACGGCCCGGTGCTGCGCTGGCGGGCACCGTGGATCCAGCGGGTGCGATCAGGTTTCATGCAGATGGCAGCTTGTGGGCAGGCCTGGGATGAGCCCCAAGGGCGGGCAGCGGACGAATGAGCGAGTGCCGGCCGGATTCAGCGAGATGCCGAGGACCCCCCGGCGCCAATCTGGATGGCGATGGGCTGCGGCGGGCTGCGGTAGCTCTCGTTCAGGCGCTGCATGGCCTC
Source organism: Rubrivivax sp. (assembly GCA_044358945.1). Taxonomy (GTDB): domain Bacteria; phylum Pseudomonadota; class Gammaproteobacteria; order Burkholderiales; family Burkholderiaceae_C; genus Rubrivivax. Next base: position 1,699 of record JBIKMY010000011.1, on the reverse strand, counting down.
GCTCACGCTGCGTCCGTCGCTGGGCGGCACGGTCTGCCCATGGCGTATCGGGGCATCCGGCGCGATCAACTGCGCTGCCTGCAGGATGCGAAGGGAATCACCGAAGCGGGCGTCCCACTCAGGTGAAGTGGAGGTGGCGCAGCCGCCCAGGGCCAGCGTGAGCGTCAGCGTCAGCGGCAATGTCATCTGCAGTTTGCTCGGACGCAGGGCTGGCGCGACGGCCTGCCGGGCGGTACGGGGTGAGGGTGCGGCGCGCATCAGGGCTTCTCCTTCTCGAAACCGCCCTCGGCGGCCAGGGGGGTGGTGGGTTTGACTGGCGGCGGCGGCGGCGGCTCGCCGCGGCCCCGTTGTTCCAGGCGGCCGTTGAGCATCAGGTCGCTGCGCGAGGGCGGGGTGTAGCCGTCGGTGGGCAGGCGGTAGCTCGTGGGCAGGGGCTTGACCAGTCGGGGCGTGATCACGAACACCAGCTCCGACCGGTCGGTCTGGAAGTCGGTGCTGCGAAACAGTGCGCCAATCACCGGCAGTTCGCCCAGGAAGGGGAAGGCCTTGATGCTGGCCTTGGTGTTGTTCTTGATGAGCCCGCCAATGGCGAAGCTCTGGCCGTCCATCAGCTGCACCGTGGTCTCGGCCCGCCGCGAGGTGAAGGACGGTAGGATGGCCGTGCCGCTCACGCCCGAGGCGACGATGCCGATGCCTTCACGGTTGAGCTCCGAGACCTCCGGTCGCACCCGCAGGTTGATGCGGCCGTTGCCCAGCACCGTGGGCGTGAACTTCACCGAGACGCCGAATTCCTTTTCCTCCAGCGTCACGCTGCGCCCGCCCGCGATGCCGTTGTCCTGCGCCACCGGGATGAAGATCTTGCCGCCGGCCAGGAAGCTGCCGGTCTGGCCACTGATGGCCATCACCGTCGGTTCGGCCAGCACCTTGACCAGCGCGTCGTCCTTCTGGCCGTCCACCGCCACGCCCAGGCTGCCCGTGGCCTTGGCCACGCTGGCCAGGCCCGCACCGCCGCTGAGGAAGTCGGCCAGCAGGTTGTAGGTCCAGTTGCCGTTGGTGCGCGAGCCGCTGAACTGCACACCCAGCTTGTCGATCAGGGCCTTGGAAACCTCGGCCACCTTCACCTCCAGCATCACCTGCTGGGGTGAATCCACCTCCAGCATGTTGATAACGCGCTGATTGCGGGCGCTGCCACCGCCGCCGTCCTGGCTGCGCACGTAGGCCTGGGCCAGTTCGCCCACGCGGGCCATGGCCTCGCTGTCGCTGACGGCACCCGACAGCACCAGCGAATCAAACGCCGGCGTGACCTTGATCTCCTTCTCGCCCGGTAGCAGCCGCGCCAGCACGGCCTCCAGCCCGCGGGTGTCCATGCCGACCACCACGTCATAGGCGGTGCAGTTGCCGCTGTCGTCCAGCATCACGAGGTTGGTTGAACCGATGGTCTTGCCCAGCAACACTACCTCGGTGGGGGCCAGCAGCAGCACATCCACCTCGGCCACACCCGGGCGGTTGTCGGTGGGTGGGGCCTTGACCCCTTCGTCCTTGCGGCGCTCCGGCATGTCTGCAGGACGCGCGGCGCGGGCGTTCTCGGGGTTGCCCAGCAAGATGCGGGTTGCAGGTGCGGGCAGCCTCAGCACCGAGGACTTGCCCACCGGGATCTCCACCAGGGGCGCCATGCGCACCGTGGCGCACAGCGCGGTGG
>JBIKMY010000204.1:0-4616 GCA_044358945.1 Rubrivivax sp. | reverse complement strand
ATCCCCGAAGAGATCCGCGGCTATGGCCACGTGAAGGAGCGCCACGTCAAGACGTCGCGGGCCAAGTGGGACGGGCTGATGGCGAAGTGGCGGGGTGCCTGATTTCAATTCTTTTTCTATTCATCTGCTATTCTTCTTGAATCACAAGTACCTGATGAAAAACAGCTTTTCATCTTTTATCTTGTATTCATGGAAGCCGCCAATCACGCTCTCGCTGCAACGCTGAAACAGGCCCTGTCACGCCTGGGCGTGGCCACGGCCGCGCAGTTGCAGGCGGCACTCGGCCGCAGCCAGCCCACCATCTCTCGCCTGCTCGGCGCGATGGATACGGAGTTGCTGGTGCTGGGGCAGGGCCGGCGCAGCCGCTACGCGCTGGCCGAGCCATTTGGAGGCTTGCCCGCCCGCCAGACCCTGCACTGGGTGCACCCCGACGGGCGCATCCAGGCCTGGGGCAGCGTGGCGGTGGCCGCCGGCCAGCGTGTGCACCTGGAGGCGCCAGGCCTGGACCTGCTCACACAAGGCCAGTTGCCCTGGCTGTTGGCACCGCTGCGGACTGAAGGGTTTCTCGGGCGACTGCTGGCGCAACGCCTGGCGCTGCCAGGGCTGGACCGCCAGCCCGAGCGCTGGACGGTGGGGCAGCAGCTCTTTGCCGCTGCACAGCAGCCCGACTCCCCTGGCGCTCTGGTGCTGGGCGAGCCCACCGTCAGCGCGCTGGCCGTCTGGCATCAGCCTGCTGACCTGGACCGTCTGGCCACCGACCTGGCCGCCACGCTGCCGGCCGGGTCGTCGGCAGGCGGCGAACAGGCCAAGTTCCTGGCGCGCCGTGCCGACGGCCAGGCCGTTCTGGTGAAGTTCTCGCCACCCCGCGGCACCCCGTTTGGCGAGCGCTGGCACGACCTGCTGCACGCCGAGGCCCTGGCCTTGCAGGTGCTGCACACGCACGGCGTGGCGGTGGCGCACAGCACGGTGATCGAGACGCCTGCGCGCACTTACCTGGTATCAGAGCGCTTCGACCGTCTGCCGCCGAAAGGAGGTCAACGCTTCGAGGGCCGGCGCCATGCCGTGCCGCTGCACGCGGTGCACGACGCCTTCGTCAGCGGGCCCCGCCAGCACTGGGCCGCCACGGCACAGTCGCTGGCTCGCCAGCGGCGCCTGCCCGCCGAGGCGGGGGCACAGGTTGAAGCCCTGCTGCGCTTTGGCCGTCTCATCGGCAACAGCGACATGCACTTCGGCAACCTGAGCCTGTGGGTGGAACCTGGTGACGTGGCTGCTGGCCGCTTCACGCTGGCACCTGTCTACGACATGCTGCCCATGCGCTGGCGTCCCGACCCCCACTCTGGCACGCTCGACCTCTGGCCCTTCTCACCCGAGCCGGCGGACCTTCAGAGCTCGGCACAGCCGGTGGCGCGGGCTTTCTGGGGTGAGGCGACCGACCACACCGGCCTGAGCCCGGCTTTCCGCAAACTGGCCCATGACATGCTCATCAGGCTGGAGGCGGGCACATGAACACACCTACCGAGCCCAGCCCCGTGACCTGGCACGCCCTCCAACTGGCGCGGCGGCAGGTGCGGCCGCGGCGCCCCCTCGTTGTGGACAACGAACAGGTGGGCAGCGTGGACGAGGCGCATCTGTCGGCGCTGCAGCCCTGGGGGCGCTGGGTGGAACTGCGGGCGCAGGCCGTGGTGCTGACCGCCGCGCCGTCCGAGCGCGAAGCCGTCTTCACCGAGATGAACCACCGCCTGCGCGAGCAAGGCCTGATCCGCGCCTGGCGCGACGAGCCCTTCCCCCTGCTCAGCCCGACCACCGGGCGGGTCCTGGCCATCTTCGAGCGCGCGTCGGCTCGCTTCTGGGGCACGCTGACGCTGGGCGCGCACTGCAACGGCTGGGTGGCCGATGAAGACGGCAAACCCGCGCGCATGTGGATCGCCAGCCGCTCACTCACCAAGGCCACGGATCCGGGCCTGCTGGACAACCTCATCGGGGGCGGCGTGCCCCATGGCCAGACCCCGCACGAGACCCTGGTGCGAGAAGGCTTCGAGGAGGCGGGCCTGAGCCCGGCGCAGATGGCGCGGGCCGTGCCAGGGCGGGTGATCGAACTGGACCGGGACATTCCCGAAGGCCGGCAGTTCGAGCGTCTGCATGTCTTCGATTTGCAGCTTCAACCCGACGAGAGGCCTGTCAACCAGGACGGCGAGGTGGGCGAGGTGCACCTGTGGGCCATGGACGAGGTGGTGCGCCAGGCCGCAGGCGCGCAAATGACCGTGGACGCATCCCTGGTGACCCTGGACTTTCTGCTGCGTCACGGCCTGCTGGGCCGCGCCGACCCGGCGTTGGCGCCGAGGCTGCAGGCGCTGACCGTCCCCGCCACACCCCGGTCCTGAAGCCCGGCCGCCCCACACCAGCCCCGTCACCAGCCTCCAGGGGCCCATCCTCCCCAACGGGTACAGGGCCATGCAAGCTCCGACAAACTGTCGCGGTGACTCGGGTTACACCCAGTTGCGTGGCCTGACGGCCCAGGCCATAGTCGCGCGCTGTTTGTCCAGGACATTCAAGAATCTGTCCCGTCTGCCTACAGTGCAGATGTCGCCGGGCCCCCGTTCCGTTTATCCCTGCTCTTCAAGGAGTTCCCCATGACGATCAAGACCTCCGCTGCACCGCAGCGCCGCCACTTCCTGAAGCACGCCTCGGCGGGCGCCGTGGGCGCTGCCGCCATGGCGGCCCCCATGGTCAGCAATGCGCAGACGGTCAGCCTGCGCTTCCAGAGCACCTGGCCCGCCAAGGACATCTTCCACGAGTACGCCAACGACTTCGCCAAGAAGGTGAACGACATGGCCGGTGGCCGCCTGAAGATCGAGGTGCTGCCCTCGGGCTCCGTGGTGCCGGCCTTCCAGCTGCTGGATGCCGTCAACAAGGGCACGCTGGACGGCGGCCACGGCGTGCTGGCCTACCACTACGGCAAGAACACGGCGCTGGCCCTGTGGGGCTCCGGCCCGGCCTACGGCATGGACCCCAACATGGTGCTGGCCTGGCACTACTACGGCGGCGGCAAGGCCCTGCTGGAAGAGATCTACAAGAGCCTGAACATCGACGTGGTGTCCTACGTCTACGGCCCCATGCCCACCCAGCCCCTGGGCTGGTTCAAGAAGCCGGTGGCCAAGGTGGAAGACATGAAGGGCCTGAAGTTCCGCACGGTGGGCCTGGCCATTGACGTGTTCAAGGAACTGGGTACCGCGGTGAACCCGCTGCCTGGCGGTGAGATCGTGCCGGCACTGGACCGCGGCCTGATCGACGCGGCCGAGTTCAACAACGCCTCGTCCGACCGTATCCTGGGCTTTGCCGACGTGGTGAAGAACTGCATGCTGCAGAGCTTCCACCAGAGCGGCGAGCAGTTCGAGATCCTGTTCAACAAGGGCAAGCTGGACGCCCTGCCGGCCGAACTGCGCAACGTGATCACCCACGCCGTGGAAGCCTCCAGCGCCGACATGAGCTGGAAGGCCATCCAGCGCAACTCGCAGGACTACATCGAGCTCAAGACCAAGGACAAGGTCAATTTCTACAAGACGCCCGACGCCATCCTGCGCGCGCAACTGGCCGCCTGGGACAAGGTCATCGCTGCCAAGGCCGGTGAGAACCCGCTGTTCAAGAAGGTGCTGGACTCGCAGAAGGCCTTCGCCCAGCGCGCCGGCGAGTGGCAGAACGACTACATGGTCGACTTCAAGATGGCCTGGAACCACTACTTCCGTCGTCCTGCCGCGGCCAAGAAGGCCTGAGCGCTCGGATTCACGCGCACAATCGCCCATCGGGCCACCGGCGTCAGGCCGGTGGCCTTTTTTGTCTTTTGACCTGTCCTTCTCCGATGCAAAGCCTCCTGCTGCTCGTGGACCGGGCCTCCACCTGGCTGGGCAAGACATTTGCCTGGGCCATCGTGGGCCTGACCTTGTTGATCACCTACGAAGTGTTCTCACGATACGTGCTGAACAACCCGCACGACTGGAACCTGGACGCCCAGATCATGGGCTACGGCACCTTGTTCATGATGGCCGGCGCCTACACGCTGAGCAAGAACGGCCACGTGCGCGGCGACGTGCTCTATGGCTTCTTCATGCCCCGCACCCAGGCCACGCTGGACCTGATCCTGTACATCCTGTTCTTCCTGCCCGGCATCGTGGCGCTCACCTGGGCCGGCTGGAACTTCGCTGCCGAATCCGCCGCCATCCGTGAGAGCACCTTCTCGGCCACGCCGCTGCCGGTGTACCCCTTCAAGTTCGTGATTCCCATTGCCGGCGGCATGCTGCTGCTGCAGGGCCTGGTGGAGATCGTGCGCTGCATCCGGTGCATCCGGGAAGGTGAGTGGTCGTCTCGTGAGGAGGATGTCGAGGAGGTCGACGTCGACAAGCTCAAGGCCATGGTTCATGTCAAGGACGAGGATATCGCCGCCTTGGACAAGTTCGTCGCGCCGGCAACGCCTGCCCACAATGCAGGAGGCCAGAAATGAAAGTCCGGAAGGAACTCTGGTTCGGCTTCATCCTGATGGCGCTGATCATCGCCGGCACGGCGGTGATGCTGCTGATGGCGCCCAAGATCACCAACGGCCATCTGGGCCTCATGATGCTGGC
>JBIKMY010000010.1:0-16834 GCA_044358945.1 Rubrivivax sp. | reverse complement strand
ATCAGGCCTTCGGCGCGCAGCGCCTGGGCCAGCATCTGGCGGCCCAGGGCGTAGGACTCCTCCTGCTCCATGGTCTTCAGGTAGTGCCTGATCTTGGAGCGCGCCCGGCCGGTGCGCACGTGGTTGAGCCAGGCGGGATTGGGGCGTGCGCCGGGGGCGGTCACCACCTCCACCACGTCGCCGCTGCGCAGCTCCGTGCGCAGCGAGACCGGCTCGCCGTTGACCTTGGCGGCCACGCAGCGGTCGCCCACGTCGGAGTGGATGGCGTAGGCAAAGTCTACGGGCGTGGCGCCCTTGGGCAGGGCCAGGATCTTGCTGCGCGGCGTGAAGACGTAGACCTCGTCGGGGAAGAGGTCGATCTTCACGTGCTCCAGGAACTCGGCGGCGTCGCGCGTCTCGTCTTGGATGTCCACCAGCGATTGCAGCCAGGTGGCCCCCAGGGTCTGGGGGTCGCCGCCCGTGGACTTCCTGCCATTGGCGTCGAGCTTGTACATCCAGTGCGCGGCGATGCCCTTCTCGGCCACGGCGTGCATGGCCTCGGTGCGCACCTGGAATTCCACCGCGGTTCCCAGCGGGCTGACCAGCGTGGTGTGCAGGCTCTGGTAGCCGTTGGCCTTGGGAATGGCCACGTAGTCCTTGAAGCGGCCGGGCACGGGCTTGTAGAGCTGGTGCAGCACGCCCAGCGACAGGTAGCACTCGGGCAGGCTGGGCACGGTGATGCGAAAGCCGAAGAGATCGCTCACCTGGGTGAAGCCCAGGTGCTTCTCGCGCATCTTGCGATAGATGGAGAACACGGTCTTCTCCCGCCCGGAAATGCCCAGGCGGATCTTGGCAGTTCCAAAGGCCTTCTCCACGTCCTTTTGCACGCGCTCCACGATGTCGCGCCGGTGGCCTCGTGCCCGCTGCAACGCACGCGACAGCACGGCGTGGCGCCAGGGGTAGAGGTGCTGGAACGAAAGTTCCTGCAGTTCGCGGTAGGTCTGGTTCAGGCCCAGGCGGTGGGCGATGGGCGCGTAGATGTCCAGTGTCTCGGCGGCGATGCGCTGGCGCTTGTGCGGCGCCATGGCCAACATGGTGCGCATGTTGTGCAGCCGGTCGGCCAGCTTGACCAGAATCACCCGCACGTCGCGCGACATCGCCAGCAGCATCTTGCGAAAGGATTCGGCCTGGCTCTCCTCGCGGGTGTTGAACTGCAGCTTGTCCAGCTTGGTCAGGCCGTCCACCAGTTCGGCGGTGGGGGCGCCGAAGCGCTCGATCAGCTCCACCTTGGTAATGCCGCAGTCCTCCATCGCGTCGTGCATCAACGCGGCCATCAGGGCCTGCGCGTCCAGACGCCACTCCGCGCACAGGCCCGCCACGGCGATGGGGTGGGTGATGTAGGGCTCGCCGCTGGCGCGGTACTGACCCAGGTGCGCCTCGTCGGCGAACTTGTAGGCCTCGCGCACCTTCTTCAGGTCGGCCTTGCCCAGGTAGTGCAGTTGTTCCGTCAGCCCGGCGAACGTGGTGGGCGCCTCGGTGGGCGCGGCCATCCGCGGCGGCGCGGGACGCATGGCCTGCGGCAGCAGTTCGGTGGCGAAGGAGCGGATGCCCATGCCCCGAATCTACCCCAGGCCGACGCCCGCGGACGGGAATGGAAAAGGGCTCCCGAAGGAGCCCTGTGGCGGGTGAGCGTCAGCCGGCGGGCTGAGGCTCAGACCGGCACCTTGCGCAGCATCTCCACGCCCACCTCACCGGCGGCGATCTCGCGCAACGCCGTCACTCCCGGCTTGTTCTTGGTCTCCACCTTGGGAGCGTGGCCCTGGCTGAGCATGCGTGCGCGGTAGGTGGCTGCCAGCACCAACTGGAAGCGGTTCGGGATCTTCGCGAGGCAGTCTTCAACGGTGATGCGGGCCATGAGTTGGTTCCGTTCGGTGTGAGTGGGCGGTTCTGGCAGACGAAGATCAGATCAGATCGAGCGCTGCAAAGACCTGGGAGCGATTGCGCATTTGTGCGGCGTATCGGAGCCGCTGCGAGTGGACGACGGTTTTCAGGTCGAAAAGCGCCGTCTCGAACAGGGCGTTGATGATAACAAAGTCGAAGTGGCGGGCTTGGGCCACCTCTTGGCGGGCATTGGCCATGCGGGTGTCGATGACCTCGGCGCGGTCTTCGCCCCGGCGCGTCAGGCGCTGGCGCAACTCTTCCCAGCTGGGCGGCAGGATGAAGATCAGCACCGCGTGCGGAAACAACTGCTTGATCTGCAGTGCGCCTTGCCAGTCGATCTCCAGCACCACGTCTTCGCCGCGCTCGAGCCGCGCCTCAATGGCCTTGCGCGAGGTGCCGTAGAGGTGGCCGTGCACCTGCGCCCACTCGAAGAACTCCTGCCGCTCGATCATGGCGCGGAAAGACATCTCGTCCACGAACCAGTACTCGCGCCCATCGCGCTCCTGGCCCCGCGGCGCGCGCGTGGTGTGCGACACCGACACGTCGAGCCGGGAGTCCAGTTCGAGCAGGGCTTTGACCAGGCTGGACTTGCCGGCGCCGCTGGGTGCGGCCACGCAGAACAGATTGCCAGGGGTTTCCATCTTGGGGGGCTCAGGCCGGCGGCACCAGGGCCGCGCGCCCAGCGGCGCGGTTGCGATGCGGCAGTCTATCAACCGGGGTTATCCTGCGGCGCCTGAGCACCCGCGCAACTTGCGCCTCTTTCGTATCGACATCATGAGCGTGGCTTTCGACTCCGTTTCCTCCGTTCTGGGCGCCGTCGGGCAGGACCTGGGCGTCACCGACTGGCTCACCATGACCCAGGACCGCATCAACAGGTTTGCCGATGCCACTGGCGACCACCAGTGGATCCACGTGGACCCGGTGCGCTCGGCCGCCGGCCCCTTCGGCGCCTGTGTGGCCCACGGCTACCTCACGCAGTCGCTGGCCAGCTTCTTCCTGCCGGACCTGGTGCGCTGGAACCGCCTGAAGATGGGCCTGAACTACGGCTGCGACAAGGTGCGCTTTCCCGCGCCCGTGCGGGTGGGCTCGCGCATCCGGGGCCGCGGTCAGGTGCTGGCGGCCATCCCGGTGGGTGACGACGGCGTGCAGGTCACCATTCGCGTCACCATCGAGATCGAGGGCGGGGACAAGCCTGCCTGTGTGGTGGACACGGTCTCGCGCCTGTTCTTCGAGGCGTAGCGTAGCGGGTCTGGCGCTTGGCCGCGGCAGGGCTTGCCGCTTCACTCGATGTTCTGCACCTGCTCGCGCATCTGCTCGATGAGCACCTTCATCTCCACCGAGATGCCGGTGAGTTCCAGCGCGGCGGACTTCGACCCCAGGGTGTTGGCTTCCCGGTGCAGTTCCTGGATCAGGAAGTCCAGGCGCTTGCCGAGTTCCCCGCCTTGCGCCAGCAGGCGCTCGATCTCGTCGAGGTGGGCCACCAGACGCGAGAGCTCTTCGGCCACGTCGATGCGGATGGCGTAGGTGGCGGCCTCTTGCAGGGCGCGTTCCTGCAGGGCCTGTGAGGGGATGCCGCCGGCTGCCCCGTCGGTGCTGGCCAGCGCTTCCTGCCAGCGTTGCAGGAAGCGCGCCTGCTGCTTTTGCACGACGGCTGGCACCAGCGGTTCGGCCTGGGCGGCCAGGGTTCGCAGACGCTGGGCACGGTCGCGCAGGATGGCGACGAGCTTCTCGCCCTCGCGCTCGCGCGACTCCAGCAATGCCTGCACGCACTGCCGCGCCGCCCGCAAGGCGGCTTCGTCGGTCACGACGGGGGTGGCCTGCCCACGGCTGCACCACTGCAGAACCTCCTGGACCGACAGCGCCCGGGCCTGCGGCATCTGCGCCTGGACCTGGGCCTGCAACCACGCCAACTCCGTCAACGCCCGGGGGTTGGGTGCAGCCCAGGCGGACTCTGCCGCAGACCGGGTGAGGATGCGCAACTCGACCTTGCCGCGCTTGAGGGCGGCGGCCAGCATCTCCCGCAGCGCAGGCTCCGCTGATCGAAGCTCTTCCGGCAGCTTGAAGCCCAGGTCGAGGAAGCGGCCGTTGACCGAGCGGATTTCCACTGACAGCGCTGCTGCTTCATCGGTGTCGGCGGGCGCCTGGCCTGGGGTCTGGCCGGAGACGCGCGCCAGGGTGCTGGCATACCCCGTCATGCTATAAACAGGCATCGTCTCCAAGGCCTCGGCAAAGCGGAAATTATGTCAAAGCCCAAGCCAGCCCCACTGCCCAGCGGCACCGTGGTGGGCGGCTACCGGGTGATCCGCAAGATCGCTGCTGGCGGCTTCGGCGTGGTCTATCTGGCGCAGGACGAGCAAGAGCGGCACGTCGCCCTCAAAGAATACCTGCCGGCCTCCCTGGCCGAGCGGGCCGAGGGCGAACTCGCTCCCTTCGTACCCCCCGACAAGCTGCCGCTGTATCGGCTGGGCCTGAAGAGCTTTTTCGAAGAGGGGCGGGCGCTTGGGCAGATCAGCCACCCTGGCGTGGTGTCGGTGCTGAACTTCTTCCGCGCCAACGAGACGGTCTACATGGTCATGAACCACCTGGAAGGCGACACGCTCCAGGAATTCATCATCATCGCCCGCGACCTCAAGCGTGAGAAAGTGCTGCGCGAAAGCACCATCCGCAGCCTGTTCGATGAGATCCTGCGCGGTCTGCGCGTGGTGCACCAGCACAAGATGCTGCACCTGGACATCAAGCCGGCCAACATCTTCATCACCAACGACAACCGCGCGGTGCTGCTGGATTTCGGCGCGGCCCGCGATGTGCTCAACAAGCAGGGCGAGTTCTCCCGGCCGATGTACACGCCGGGCTTCGCCGCACCGGAGATGTACCGGCGCGACAACGCCGTCGGGCCCTGGACCGACATCTACTCCATCGGCGCGAGCATCTACGCCTGCATGTGCGGCGCACCGCCCGTGGAGGTGCCCCGGCGCCTGGAGGACGATGAACTCGAACGGCATCTGGAGCGCCTGCACCACATCTACAGCGACGGCCTGATCGAGGTCGCGCGCTGGTGCATGGCGCTGGATGCGCGCGAGCGTCCGCAAAGCGTGTTCGCGTTGCAGCGTGAACTCGCCCGCGAATCGGGCCGCCGGCCGAACCGGCGCTCGGCCAGTGGCCGCAGCCGCAGCCCGGCCAGCGGTCTGTCAGAGGCCGGGCGCCCATGACCTCCATGACATCAGCCTGCGGCAGGGTGTGCGCCCGTTGTGGCTGCGGTGAGCGCCGGGCGGCCTACGGCGTTGGGCGGCCGACATGAACTACCAGGTGGTCCAGGAGACCCACATCGGCCACCGGCGCCGCAACGAGGACCGCGTGGGCCACTGGTCCACGGGCGGCTCCTGGCTGCTGGCCCTGGCCGATGGCATGGGGGGTCATCCGTACGGAGACCGCGCCGCCGAGGGTGCGCTGCAGACCTTGTCTGATCTGTTCCTGCGTCAGGCCCGGCCCGAGCTGCCGATGCCGGGTGCGTTTCTGGACATGGCTTTTCGCGAGGCGCACCGGCGCCTGATCACCGAGGCGCAGGAGTGGCGCCTGAAGGAGCACCACTGCACCACCCTGGTGGCCTGTGTGATGCAAAAAGGCCTGCTGTGGTGGGCCCACTGCGGCGACTCTCGCCTGTACCTCAGCCGTGGTGGCGAACTGGTGGTGCGCACGCGCGACCACTCCCTGGCAGAGCGCCGTGAGGAACTGGCCGGGCGCTTGAATCCCGGCAAGCATGCGCCAGGCCATGTCCTGGTGTCGTGCCTGGGCGGCAACCGCCGCCCCACCGTGGAGTCCGCCGGCCCCTGGTCCCTGGCCGAAGGGGATCGGGTTCTGCTGTGCTCGGACGGCCTGTGGGGGCGTCTGGAAGACCCGGCCTTGCTGCACGGCATGCACCAGGGCGAGATGACTGCGGCCGTTCCCGCCTTGGTCAGGTCCGCGCTGGATGCCGCGGCCTCGGGCAGCGACAACGTCACGGCGCTCGGCTGTCTGTGCCTGCCCGGTGCGGAGTTGCCCTGGCAGTCCGCGCCTGCGGCGCCGTTGGTGGCTTCACCCGACACCCAGTTCAACACCTTGCCCGACCCCCTGCCAGGCCCGCGCTGAGGCGCCGCGGCCTGGCGTTCTTCTTTCGTCTTCCCCAGGAATCCTGCATGTCTTCTTTTGTCCGAACGGCCGGCCGTGGTGCGGCCGACCTGCGTCCCGTGCGCCTGGAGCGCCACCACACGGTGCATGCCGAGGGTTCGGTGCTCGTGAGCTTCGGCCAGACCCGGGTGCTGTGCACCGCCTCCGTGGAGGAGAAGGTGCCCCCGCACAAGCGCGGCAGTGGCGAGGGCTGGGTGACGGCGGAGTACGGCATGCTGCCGCGCAGCACGCACACGCGCTCGGACCGCGAAGCCGCCCGTGGCAAGCAAAGCGGCCGCACGCAGGAGATCCAGCGCCTGATCGGCCGCTCCATGCGCACCGTGTTCGACCTGTCGGTCCTGGGCGAGCGCACCATCCACCTGGACTGTGACGTGATCCAGGCCGACGGCGGCACCCGCACGGCGGCCATCACGGGCGCCTTTGTGGCTGCGCACGACGCAGTGACCTGGCTGCTGGCCCAGGGCAAGCTCGAGGCTTCGCCGATACGTGACTTCGTGGCGGCCGTGTCGGTGGGCATCGTGCAGGGCACGCCCTTGCTGGACCTGGAGTACGCCGAGGACTCGGCCTGCGACACCGACATGAACGTGGTCATGACCGGCAATGGAGGGTTCGTTGAGGTGCAGGGCACGGCCGAGGGCGCGTCGTTCTCCCGTGCGGAAATGGACGCGCTGCTGGCCTTGGCCGACCAGGGCATTGCCACCCTCGTGCGCGCGCAGAAGCAGGCGCTTGGGGCGGCGTGATGCCGGGTATGCGCGTCGTCCTGGCCTCGAACAACGCGAAGAAGCTCCAGGAACTGCAGGCCCTGCTGGGGGCTCTGCCGCTGGAACTGGTGACCCAGGGTTCCCTGGGCGTGGCCGAGGCCGAGGAGCCGCACGCCACCTTCCTGGAAAACGCCCTGGCCAAGGCGCGCCACGCTGCGGCGGCCAGCGGACTGCCTGCCATCGCCGACGATTCCGGCCTGTGCGTGCCGGCGCTGGGCGGTGCCCCGGGCGTCATCTCGGCGCACTTCGCCGGCCTGGTGCCACCCGATGCCGACCGTGAGGCCGCGCGCAGGCGGCAGGACGCCGCCAACAACCAGCTGCTGCTGCAGCGCATGCAATCCCTGACCACGGCGGACGAGCGGCGCGCGCGCTTCGTGTGCACGCTGGTGGCCGTGCGCGCCGCCGACGACCCCGAGCCCCTGGTGGCCTTCGGTCGCTGGGAGGGGCAGCTGCTGGCGGCAACTCGCGGCGACGCCGGCTTCGGCTATGACCCCTTGCTCTTCATCCCGGCCGAGGCTTGCACCGTGGCCGAGATGGCGCCCGCGCAGAAGAATCGCCTCAGCCACCGTGCCCTGGCCGCGGCCCAGATGGCGGCGCTGATGCGCCAGGCGTGGGGCCTGTGACGGCGCCCGTGGTGGGTGGGCCAGCTGACGCCGCCGCGCGCTTCCTGCGGCCGGGCACGCTGAACCTGTCGGAGTTGCCGCCGCTGAGCCTGTACGTGCACCTGCCCTGGTGCCTGAAGAAGTGCCCGTACTGCGACTTCAATTCGCACGCCAGCCCAGGCCAGGATGCTGGGCCGGCAGCGGGGCCGCGCGGCCTGCCGGAGCAGCGCTACCTGGACGCCCTGTGTGCCGACCTGGAGGCGGCGCTGCCGCTGGTATGGGGCCGGCGCGTGATCAGCGTGTTCATCGGCGGGGGCACGCCCAGCCTGTTCTCGCCCGCGGGCATCGAGCGGCTGCTGGCCGATGTGCGGGCTCGCTTGCCGCTGGAGCCCGGCTGCGAGATCACGCTGGAAGCCAACCCCGGCACCTTCGAGGCGCAGCGTTTCCGGGCGTTTCGTGAAGCCGGTGTCACGCGGCTGTCCATCGGCGTGCAGAGCTTTGACGACCAGGCCTTGCAGCTCATCGGTCGGGTGCACGACGCGGCGCAGGCCCGCGCCGCCGTGGCCGAGGCGCGCGAGGCCTTCGACACCTTCAACATCGACCTGATGTACGCCCTGCCGGGCCAGACGCTGCAAGCCCTGCAGGCCGACCTGGACACCGCCCTGGCCTTTGCCCCGCCGCACCTGTCGGTCTATCACCTGACGATGGAGCCGAACACGGCGTTCGCCGCGCGGCCGCCGGCAGGCCTGCCCGATGACGACACCGCCGCCAGCATGCTGGACCTCATCGTCGAGCGCACGACCGCGGCCGACCTGCAGCGCTACGAGGTCTCGGTCTTCGCCCGCGCCGGGCACCGCTGCCGCCACAACCTGAACTACTGGCAGTTCGGTGACTACCTGGGCATCGGTGCGGGCGCCCACGGCAAGCTCAGCTTCCCGCACCGGGTGCTGCGGCAGGTGCGCTGGCGCGACCCGGCCACCTACATGGACAAGGCGCTGGCAGGCCAGGCGGTGTCCAACGAACACGAAGTGGCCCGCAAGGACCTGCCCTTCGAGTACGTGCTCAATGCCCTGCGTCTGCGCGAGGGCTTCACCCTCGAGGACTTCTGCGCCCGCACTGGCCTGGCCCCCTCGGCCCTGGCCAAGGCCGTGGCCAACGGCCGACAAAAAGGCCTGCTGGAGCCCATACCTGAGGCCGAGCCGAGCCCGCAAAGCGTGCTGCAGACCCCAGGGATGCTGCGCCCGCAGTGGGTGGTGCCCTCCGCGCGAGGCTTTGATTTCCTGTCGGATCTGCAGGCGCTGTTCCTGCCTGAGTGAACCATACCGGCTGATAGACTGAAATTAGCATTCCACTCACCGCTGCACGTGCAGACCGCTCCCCAGGAACCTGATGCGCCCCGACGCCTTTTCCCAATCACCGTATGACCGCGCACTGGAGCTGTTGCGCCATGCGGGGGAGGCCCTGCCGCAGGGTCAGCCCGGCGCCCCCGAATGGACGCAGGCCCTGGTAGGGGGATTGGTGCGTCTGGCCGAGCGCACCGGCCTGGCTGCCCCGGCCGAGGCGGCGGGGTTCGACGTCGGCCCGCCGTTTGTCGGCGAGGTGTCGGCAGACGAGCGCGCCATGCTGTTCGTGCCGGCGCCGGATGCTGAGCAGGAGGTGCCGTCGTGAACACGGGGGCCACCCCCCCGCCATCGGCGCGCCGGGCGAGCATCACAGCCATCACCAGCGGCAAGGGTGGGGTGGGCAAGACTTTCGTCTCTGCCAACGTGGCCGCGGCCCTGACCCGCCAGGGCGAGCGAGTGCTGGTGCTGGACGCCGACCTGGGTCTGGCCAATCTGGATGTGGTGCTGAACCTGTTTCCCAAGGTCACATTGCACGATGTGTTCACCGGCCGCAGCGGCCTGCAGGAGGCCATCCTGAAGGCGCCTGGGGGGTACTCGGTGCTGCTGGCGGGTTCGGGCATGGTGGAGTACTCACGCCTGACCCCCGAGGTACGGGAACAACTGCAGCAGGTCATCAATGAGGTGGCGCCACGCTACGACCGGGTGCTGCTGGATACCGGCGCCGGGATCTCCGAGGTGGTGCTTTACACCGTCTCGCTGGCCGACAAGGTGCTGGTAGTGGCCACGCCCGAGCCCACCTCGCTCACCGATGCCTACGCCACCATCAAGGTGCTGGCGATGACGCAGAAGCGCTACGCTATCCAACTGGTGGTGAACCAGGTGCGCAAGCAGGGCGAAGGCCGGGCCGTGCGCCAGCAGTTGCAGCAGGTGATCGACCGCTACGTCAGCCCCACCGTAGGCCACCCCGTGAAGCTGGAACTGGTGGGCGAGATCCCGCTGGACGTGAACGTGCGCAACGCCGTGCTCAAGCGTGAACTGCTCATGGAGAAGCAGTCCGGCTCGCCAGCAGGCATCGGGCTGTCCGCGCTGGGCATGAAGCTGCGCGGGGTCGTGTGAGTTTTGACCAGCTGGGCGGCGAGGCGGGCGTTCGCGCCCTGGTGGACCGCTTCTACGACCTGATGGACCTGGAGCCGGCCTACGCCGGCATCCGCGCCCTGCATCCGGGCGATCTGGACGGCTCGCGCGACAAGCTGCACTGGTTCCTGTGCGGCTGGCTGGGTGGGCCGGACCACTACATCCAGCGTTTCGGTCATCCGAGACTGCGCGCCCGGCACCTGCCTTACGCCATCGGCATTGCCGAACGTGACCAGTGGATGGCCTGCATGATCCAGGCGATGCAGGAACAGGCCGTGGACGAGGCCCTGGCGCAGCGCCTGGCCGAGGCCTTCTTCGGCACCGCGGACTGGATGCGCAACAAGGGCGGTTGAGCCGCTCGCGGCTGCGCTGCATCGCTAGTGAGGCCAGCGCGCCTCAGCCCTTGAGCAGCACGATCAAAGCCCCGGCGCCGCCTTGCGGGCCGCTGGCCTGCGCAAACGCCACCACCTCGTCGCTCTGGCCTAGCCAGCGCTGCACCTTGGCCTTGAGCACCGGCTGCCGGCCCGGCGATCCATGGCCCTTGCCATGCACCACGCGCACACAGCGGTGTCCGCGTCGCAAAGCTTCACGGATGTGGGCGATCAGCGCCTCGCGCGCTTCGTCGCTCCGCAGACCGTGCAGGTCGATCTGCGACTGGATGGCCCAGTGGCCGCGCCGCAGCTTGGTCACCACGTCGGGCCCGATGCCATGGCGCCGGAAGCTCAGGCCGTCGTCGGTGAGCAGCAGCGACTCGATGTCCACCTCATCCGACAGTGCCTCCTGCAGCGCCTGCTGCTCGTCGAGTTGACGTTGCACGGGCTCGGGTGCCGGGCGGGGCCGCTTCAGGTCGGCCAGACCCTTGTCGGGCACCTGGGTCACCGGCCCGACGGCACGGGCGAACTCGTCGCGCTGACGGGTCTGCTGCCGCCGCTCGGCTTCCTCAGCCGCTTGCCGCGCACGCTCACGCGCGGCCTGCGCTGCCGCCTCCTTGGCGCGGCGCTTCAAGGCGGCGCCCAGGGCTTCGAAGTCCTTCAGGGCGGAGGCCTCTGCAGCTCTGCTCACAGCAGCCCCCGTTCGACGAAGGACACCACCTCGCCCTGGCCCACCACCAGGTGGTCCAGCACCCGCACGTCCACCAGTTGCAGTGCCGACTTCAGTGTCTGCGTGAGGTACTCATCGGCGCGAGAAGGCTCGGCCACGCCCGAGGGATGGTTGTGCGCCAGCACCAGCGCGGCGGCATTGCGCGCCAGGGCCTCCTTGACCACCTCGCGCGGGTAGACGCTGGCCTGGCTGAGCGTGCCGCGAAACAGCGTCTGCATCTCGATCAGGCGGTGATGCGTGTCCAGATAGATCACCGAGAAGGATTCGTGCTCCAGTTGCGCCAGGTGCAGCGCGGCATAGCGCTTGAGCTGCCCCGGTGAATCGAACACGCAGGCCTGGCCCAGTTCCTGCGCGGCGGCACGGCGGGCCAGTTCCATCACGGCCACGATTTCGGCACGCTTGGCCGGCCCCAGGCCCTTGATGCGTTTCAAGTCCTGGGGCCGGGCGGCCAGCAGCCCCGCCAGGCCCTTGAACTCCCGCAGCAGGGCGCCGGCCAGATTCATCACCCCCTTGCCCGGCAGGCCCGTGCGCAGCAGCACGGCCAGCAACTCCTCGGACGCCAGGGCCTGGGCCCCGCAACTCAGCAGCCGTTCCCGGGGGCGCAGGGCCAGGGGCAGATCCTTGATCGACATAAGCGGGCGCGGGGTGAGGGTTGTGAAGCAGCCCGCAAGGGCGTGGCTCTTAGAATGAAAACCAGTCTATCGCCGGACGGGGGCGCTGCATCCCCCACTCGGACTTCCCCCTTCGGCGTTCCCCCTTCAGAGGGTCTTGCGTGGCCATCATTCAATCCGGGTCGTTCCTGACGTTGCACTACCGCCTGGCGGGCCCTGACGGTGCCGACGTCATCAACACCTTCAATGACAAGCCGGCCACCCTGTCATTGGGCGCGGGGCAGCTTGCACCGGCGATGGAGGCGCGGCTGATCGGCCTGGCCGAGGGCGCGCGCCAGACCTTTGAGCTTGCCGCGGGCGAGGCCTTCGGCGAGCGCAACCCCGAACTGCTGCAGCGCGTGAAGCTGGCTCTGTTGCACGAGCTGGGTGACGCCGATGCCCGGTACCACGTGGGCGACGTGGTGCAGTTCCCCACGCCCGACGGCCAAGGCGCCTACGCCGGCGTGGTGCGCGAGGTGGGCGAGGGCTGGCTGCTGTTCGATTTCAACCACCCTCTGGCGGGCCAGCCGGTGCGCTTCGAGGTTCAGGTGCTGGGAGTGCTGTGATGAACGAGGTAACCAAGCCCCAGGAAGTGCTGCTGGCCGAGCCGCGAGGCTTTTGCGCCGGCGTGGACCGCGCCATCGAGATCGTGGAGCGCGCCCTGCGCAAGTACGGTGCGCCCATCTACGTGCGCCACGAGATCGTGCACAACACCTACGTGGTCAACGACCTCAAGGCCAAAGGCGCCATCTTCATCGAGGAGCTGAGCGACGTGCCCCCGGGCGCGACGCTGGTGTTCAGTGCCCATGGCGTCAGCCAGGCCGTGCGTACCGAGGCCGATGTCCGCGGCTTCAACGTGTTCGATGCCACCTGTCCGCTGGTCAGCAAGGTGCACGTGGAGCTGGCCAAGCTCAGCAAGGAAGGCTACGAATTCATCATGATCGGCCACAAGGGCCACCCCGAGGTGGAGGGCACGATGGGCCAGCTCACTGAGGGCATCTACCTCGTGGAGGATGTGGCCGACGTGGTGCGGGCACGCCCGCGGGGCGACAAGCTGGCCGTGGTGACGCAGACCACGCTCAGCGTGGACGATGCGGCGGAGATCCTGGCCGAGGTCAAGCGCGTCTTCCCCCATGTGCGTGAGCCCAAGCAGCAGGACATCTGTTACGCCACGCAGAACCGGCAGGACGCCGTCAAGGTGCTGGCCCCGGCGGTGGACGTGGTGATCGTGGTGGGCAGCCACACCAGCAGCAACAGCAACCGCCTGCGCGAGCTGGCGCAGCGCCTGGGTACTGCGGCCTACATGGTGGACGCCGCTGAAGACCTGCAGGCGCAGTGGCTGGAGGGCCGCCGCCGCGTGGGCCTGACCGCAGGTGCTTCGGCGCCCGACATCCTGGTGCAGCAAGTGATCGCCCGGCTGCGCGAAATGGGCGCCGTGAGCGTGCGCAAGATGGACGGGGTGGAGGAGAAGATCCGCTTCCCGCTGCCCCTGGGCCTGGGCGACAAGAGTATGGCCGAGGTGGTGGCCTCCCGGTCTTGACCCCTCCACCCACGAACTCGTTTTTCAGGACTCCTCGATGCTCGACATCCAGCAACTTCGGCGCGATCTGCCCGGCGTCATCGCCCGGCTGCAGACCCGCAAGAACCCCCAGCCCTTTCTTGATGAAAGCCGCTTCTCGGCGCTCGAGGCCGAGCGCAAGGCCCTGCAGACCCGCACCGAGGAATTGCAGGCCCGGCGCAACAGCCTGAGCAAGCAGATCGGCCAGCTCAAGGCCAAGGGCGAGGACACGGCCCCGGTGATGGCCCAGGTGGGCGGCATCGGTGACGAGCTCAAGGCCTCGGCCGAGCGCCTGGAGGTCATCCAGTCCGAGCTGGCCGGCATGCTCATGAGCGTGCCGAACCTGCCGCACGACAGCGTGCCCGTGGGGGCCGACGAGCACGGCAACGTGGAAGCCCGACGCTGGGGCACGCCCCGCCGCTTCGACTTCGACGTGAAGGACCACGTGGACCTGGGCGCCGCCCTGGGCCTGGATTTCGACACCGGCGCCAAGTTGTCGGGCTCGCGCTTCACCTTCCTGCGTGGGCCGGTGGCACGGCTGCACCGGGCGCTGGCCCAGTTCATGCTGGACCTGCACACACAGCGGCACGGCTACACCGAGTGCTACACGCCCTACATCGTCAACCGCGAGATCCTGGAGGGCACGGGCCAGCTGCCCAAGTTCAAGGACGACATGTTCTGGGTCTACCGCGGCAGCTCGCCTGCCGATGGCGAGGGCGGCGTGCAGCAGGAGCAGTACCTCATCTCCACCAGTGAGATCAGCCTGACCAACACCGTGCGCGAGCAGATCCTGGACGCCGAGGCGCTGCCCATCAAGTTGACGGCCCATAGCCCCTGCTTCCGGTCCGAAGCCGGCAGCGCCGGGCGTGACACGCGCGGCATGATCCGCCAGCACCAGTTCGACAAGGTGGAGATGGTGCAGATCGCCCATCCCGAGCACAGCTACGCCGCGCTGGAGGCGATGGTGGGTCACGCCGAGGCCGTGCTGCAGGCCCTGGAACTGCCCTACCGCGTGCTGACCCTGTGCACCGGCGACATGGGCTTCGGCAGCACCAAGACCTATGACCTGGAGGTCTGGCTGCCGGCGCAGAACACTTACCGCGAGATCAGCTCCTGCAGCAACTGCGAGGCCTTCCAGGCCCGACGGATGCAGACACGCTTCCGCAACGCGCAGGGCAAACCTGAACTCGTGCACACGCTCAACGGCTCGGGCGTGGCCGTGGGCCGCGCCATGGTGGCCGTGCTGGAGAACCACCAGCGCGCAGACGGCTCCATCGCCATCCCTGCCGCGCTGCGGCCTTACCTGGGCGGGGCCGAGGTGTTGACGCCATGAACGCTGCGGCGGTGGATGAGCTGAGCACGCGCCTGCTTCAGGCCTGGGACAGTGCCAGCCTGACAGCGCCGCTGTCCCGCGACATCGAAGGCTTCGATCTCCCGGCGGCCTGGCAGGTGGCCGAGCGCCTGATGCAGCGCCGTCT
The DNA here is from genome assembly GCA_044358945.1 of Rubrivivax sp. GTDB lineage: Bacteria > Pseudomonadota > Gammaproteobacteria > Burkholderiales > Burkholderiaceae_C > Rubrivivax. The sequence continues at coordinate 2,123 of JBIKMY010000010.1, read as the reverse complement.
GGCCCGCAACGAGGCCATTGCGGGCTGGAAGATTGGCTTCACCAACCGCTCCATTTGGGACCGCTATGGCGTGCACGCGCCGATCTGGGGCCCGGTGTGGCGGGCAGGGCTGCACCTCCTGGACGACGCGCAGGCCTCGGTCAGCCTCAGCGGCCTGTGCCAGCCCCGGCTGGAGCCTGAAATCGTGTTCGGCTTCGGCTCGACACCGAGCGCGGGCATGGGGCTGGAAGAACTGCGCGGCTGCATCGAGTGGGTGGCCCACGGCTTCGAGATCGTGCACACCCACTTTGAAGGATGGCAGTTCACCGCGCCCGACACCGTGGCGGACTTTGCCCTGCACGGGCGCCTGCTGGTGGGCCCACGCGTGCCGGCTGCAGGGTGGGAGCGCATGGCCGAAGACCTGGCGGCGCTGCACATCGAACTGCTGGAGGATGGGCAGCCGCGCGACACCGGCCAGGGTCGTGTCGTGCTGGACGGCCCGCTGCACGCGCTGCAGCACTGGCTGCGGGCCATGGCCGAGCACACCCCGCAGTGGCGCGTGGAGTCCGGTTACGTGGTCACCACCGGGACGCTGACCGACGCCTGGCCGCTGCAGCCCGGCCAGCGCTGGCAGACCCGCCTGAGCCAGCCCTTGCTCAGTGGCTTGAGCCTGGCGATCGAGCCCTGAAGGGCTTGCCATCCGCTGCCTGGTCTGTGCCTGGGGCGCTGCAGCCCTGGGCTACACTCACACCCTCGATTTCGACCCTGCAGATCGAACCCCGGAAAGGTGGCAGAGTGGTCGAATGCACCGGATTCGAAATCCGGCGTACTGGTTCTCCAGTACCGAGGGTTCGAATCCCTCCCTTTCCGCCAACGCAAGACCTTCGAACCTGCTGGGCGGGCTTCGAGGGCGCTCAGAGCCCCGCACCAAGCGGGGCTTTTTGTTTACATCAGCGCTTGCAGGTGTGGCACGGCTTTGCCCCACGCAAGTAGATGGTAGGCGCGCGGGCAAGCGACGAGGTAAGGATCGGCCTCGGTCAATGCGACTGCACGGGCGCGGTCAATCACTTCAAATGCCCATAAGCCAAAGATCACAACGAAGCGCATAGTCAACTCCCCACCCTGGCAGGTGAGGCATGCAGTTGCAATCCGAGTGCGGCAACCACTTTCATGATGGTTGCAAACTCGGGGTTGCCCTCAGCCGAGAGCGCTTTGTAGAGGCTTTCGCGTCCCAACCCCGCGTCGCGGGCAATTTGTCCCATACCCTTGGCTCGCGCGATATCGCCCAGCGCGGCTGCGATGAGTGCGGAGTCGCCTTCTTGAAGTGCCGCCTCCAGATAGGCTGCCATATCCTCTTCGGTGGCGAGATGCTCAGCGGGATCCCAGACGCGAGTCTTGGTTTTCGGCATAGTCAATACTCCTTCAAATCTCTAGCCAAGGACTTGGCAGTGCGGATGTCCTTGTCCTGTGTGGACTTGTCGCCCCCGGCCAGCAAGACGATCACGACTTCGCCGTGCTGGATGAAATAGACCCGGTACCCCGGCCCGTGATCGACCCTCAATTCAGAGACACCCTCGCCAACGGGCTTGGCATCCCCGGCGTTTCCGAGTGACAGGCGCCGGATGCGGATGTCAATGCGGGCGCGGGCGGCTCGGTCTCGCAGACCAGCGAACCATTTGGCGTAGGCCTCGGTTTGCTGTATCTGGATCAGGCCGCCGAATGTATCCCATGGGAAACATTGACGTCAAGCTCGACTTGAGGCCGAACATGAGTTCGAATCCCTGACCCCGCCAAAAACATGGGGTCTGAAAACTGAGCGAGTTATTTGCACATTCCCTCCTGGATCGCCGGTACAAGACCTTCGAACCTGCTCAGCGTGACCGGGCCAGGCGCAAGACGACTGAAGTGCCGCGACAGGCCGGGAGCGCCTTTGGTTGGTGCAAGTCGGCCGGCGTGAATCGGTAACTGCCGAATCCGCGACAATCATGGGCTCAGCTTCTGCCTTGAACCCATGCCCGCCCGCACCATCTACGACAAGCTGTGGGACGAACACGTCGTCCACACCGAAGAAGACGGCACCTCGGTGCTGTACATCGACCGCCACCTCGTGCACGAGGTCACCAGCCCGCAGGCCTTCGAGGGGC
>JBIKMY010000202.1:0-4641 GCA_044358945.1 Rubrivivax sp. | reverse complement strand
CAGTGCCATGTGCAGCATCACCTGCCGCTTCAGGCTCAGCCAGCGGGTCACGGCGTCAGCGTAGGCGTAGCCGGCCAGCAAGGCGGTCTGGAAGAACAGCAAGCAGGTGGCCCAGACGGCGGCCGAACCACCGAACCAGGGCAGGATCTGTTTGGCGATCAGCGGCTGAACCAGAAAGATCAGGAAGGCCGAGATGAAGATGACCAGGGCGTAGTGCATGCGCGGCTCAACAGGCGGACAAGAGGCGGACAAGGGGCTGGACCGCCCGGCAAGGTCTGCGGACCCCCGAGCGCCGGACCCGCACTGTACCGGGCAGGTTCAAGCGAACCCTCTCCGGGGCCTTGACCCCCGCGCCGGCGCCTTCACCGCAGCAGCGTCACCACCAGAACCACCACCCCAAGGCCCAGGTTGACGGACACCCAGCGCCGGATCTGCGCGAGTGCGTTGCCACCGGCGCCCCAGTCAGAGGCCGCCACGGCAGCATTCAGCCGCTTGTACAGCGCAAAGCGGATGTGCATGAAGATCGCCACCATGGCCACGCCGAGCACCGTCATGAGGGTCCAGGCCAGCGGCATCTCGAAGCTGCCACCGGACTGGACCACCTGCTTGGCCACACGGCCCAGCATCCACACGCCGCTGGCCAGCGTGAGCAGCGACGCCGCCAGCACCGCCTTGAAGAAGCGGCCGAGCACGTCGTGCATCAGCCGCACCCGCACCGGGGGGTCCAGTGGGGCCACGGCCGGGCGCAGGAAGAAGTGCGCGAACGCCATGCCACCGACCCACACCACGATGGACAGCACATGCAGGGTCTTGAGGATTGCGTAGATCATGAATCGGTCCGGTTGAAGCTGATGAAGTTAAGCGACCCGATCTTGCCGCCAATCGACACCAGCACACGGGCCAGGGACATCGGCGCCACCGTCGGGGTCAGCCTCTCAGCCTCTCAGCCCACAGCCTTCACAACCAGCCGGCCCGCCGGAAGCGCCAGAACAGGATGCCTGCGGCGCTGACGATCGCAGCCAGTGCCATCGGGTAGCCGAAGCGCCACTTCAGCTCGGGCATGTGCTCGAAGTTCATGCCCCAGATGCCGGCCAGCGCGGTGGACACCGCGAAGATCGCTGCCCAGGCCGCCAGGCGCTTGGTGGTTTCAGACTCGTCGATGGTCACCATCGACAGGTTGACCTGGATGGCGGTGGCGATGGTGTCGCGGATGCTGTCGATGGCGGCGTTGATACGCGCCAGGTGGTCGTGCACGTCACGGAAGTACTCCTGGCTGCGCGCACACACCGCGGGCACACGCCCCCCGTGCAGCTTGCCGGCCACTTCCAGCAGGGGCGCGACCACGTGGCGCAGCACGCTGGCGCGGCGCTTCAGGTCGTACAGCCGCTGGATGTTCGACTTGGCGGCACCGCGCTCGAAGATCTGCTCCTCGATGAGCTCCAGGTCGGTTTCCAGCGAATCCAGGATAGGGAAGTAGCGGTCCACCACCGCGTCCATCAGCGCGTACAGCACGAAGCCCGCGCCCTGGCGGAGGTGGTCAGGCTCCCGCTCGCAGCGCTCGCGCACGCCCAGGAAGCTCTGCTGGCTGCGGTTGCGCACTGACAGCACGAAGTTCTGACCGACGAAGATGGCCACCTCGCCGCTCTCCAGCTCGCCGTCGCGCATCTCCGGCAGCTTCATCACGACGAACAGCGTGTCGCCGTACTCCTCGATCTTGGGCCGCTGGTGGCCGTGTCGCGCATCCTCGACGGCCAGTTCGTGCAGGTCGAACTCCAGCTGCATCTGGCGCAGTTCCTCGTCAGTCGCATCGCGCAGCGCCACCCAGACAAAGCAGTCGGGCTTGCGCAGCCACTGGTCGATGTCGTCGACTGGAATGTCCGCCAGCTTGCGCCCGTCCTGGTAGGCCACGCAGTTGATCAGCATCGGAAGACCCTCACCGTTTGCACGGTGGAATCTTCCCATGCCTACCCCTGCGCCCCCAGCACCCCGCGGCGCAGCTGGTCGCGCTCCATGGACTCGAACAAGGCCTTGAAGTTGCCTTCGCCGAAGCCTTCGTCCTTCTTGCGCTGGATGAACTCGAAGAACACGGGGCCCAGCAGGGTCTGGCTGAAGATCTGCAGCAACAGGCGCCTTTGGCCACCAGCGGTGCTGCCGTCCAGCAGGATCCCGCGCGACTGGAGCTCCCCAACCGGCTCACCGTGCCCGGGCAGGCGCTCTTCCAGCATCTCGTAGTACACGCCGTTGGGTGCGGTCATCAGCGGGATGCCCGCCATCTGCAGGGCGTCCACGGTGGCGATCAGGTCATCGGTGTGCAGGGCGATGTGCTGGATGCCCTCGCCGTTGAATTGCATCAGGAACTCCTCGATCTGCCCCGAGCCGCCCTTGCCCGACTCTTCGTTCAGCGGGATGCGGATCAGGTTGTCCGGAGCAGTCATGGCGCGGCTGGTCAGGCCCGTGTGCTGGCCCTTGATGTCGAAGTAACGGATCTCGCGGAAGTTGAAGAGCTTCTCGTAGAAGCCGCCCCAGTACGCCATGCGGCCGCGGTAGACGTTGTGCGTGAGGTGGTCCAGGGTGTGCAGTCCATGCCCCACCGGTCGGCGCGGCGCGCCTTCCACCCACTCGAAGTCGATGTCGTATATGGACTTGCCGTCCTCGAAGCGGTCGATGAGATACAGCGGTGCCCCGCCGATGCCCTTGATGGCTGGCAGGCGCAGCTCCATGGGGCCGGTGGGCACCTCCACGGGTTGCGCGCCGAGGTCGAGCGCGCGGGCGTAGGCGCGGTGCGAATCCTTCACGCGAAAGGCCAGCGCGCAGGCGCTGGGCCCGTGCTCAGCGGCGAAGTAGCCGGCCAGGCTGCGCGGTTCGCGGTTGACGATGAAGTTGATGCCTCCCTGGCGGTACAGCAGCACGTCCTTGCTGCGGTGACGCGCCACCAGGGCGAAGCCCATCTTCTCGAACAGGGGCTCGATGAGCCCAGGGGTGGGGGATGCGAACTCGACGAACTCGAAGCCCATCAGGCCCATCGGGTTGTCGGGGGTTGAATGCTCAGCCATGTCGGCCTCCTGAGATTTCGGGGGTCATCGCCCGGGACGCGAGGGACGCGACAACGAGGACGCGATGACCGCCATGATCGAAACAGACCACCTGCGCGGCCTGAGGCCCGGGTGGCGAGGGAGATCTTTCAGGCCTGCCCGGGCGGCGCGGCCGGCACCCCGCGCACGCTGCGTGCGAGGTGGTCTCCGTAGATCAGGGGCGTGGGGGACATGGGCGACGGATGTTACACGCCACCCAACCCCTCACAAACCATCACAAAGGCCCACAGCTCTGAAAGAATAGGCCTGATGAGTGTCGGGTTTTTCAGCGCCCGGCCCGAGCCGCAGAAGTGGTCCCCCATGAGAAAACTACCCATCGCGACGCAGCTGGCCATCGGCTTCGGCACGTTGATCGCATTCCTGGCGGCCATCGTCATCTTCGGCATCGTGGAGCAGGCGCGGCTGGCAGAGATTGCGCAGCGCCAGTACAAGCACCCCTTCACCGTAACCAACGCCATTGCCCGCGCCGAGGCCGACCTGGCCCGCATCATGCGCGACATGGAGGAGGTGCTGCTGGCCACCACGCCGCAGGAGATCGACAAGGCCATGGGGCACATCAGTGTGCTGGAGAAGAAGGTCATGGCCGACCTGATCCTGGCGAAGGAGCGCTTCCTGGGCAACCCGGCAGAGATGGATCACCTGATCACGGACGTCATCCAATGGCAGCCCTTGGTGAAGCGCCTGGTCGAGCTGAAGCAGTCAGGCAAGCAGGAGGAGGCCAAGGCACTGGTCCAGGGCGAGATCGACCAGCGTTTGCAGGCCATCGACGAGCAGGCCATGAAGATCTATGCGGGCGCGCTCGACCGGGCCGAGGCCATGCATCGCGAAGCCCAGGCCGAGAAAGAACTGGCCGCCACGATCTCCATCGCCGTGGGCGTGGCCGCCGTGCTTGCCAGCCTGGCCCTGGCGGTGGTGCTCACACGCATCCAGACCCGGCCGATCTACGAGGCCGTGGAGGTGGCCAGAGCCGTCGCCTCGGGCGACCTGACGCGCCAGATCCAGCCCGAAGGTAAAAACGAGGCGGCCCGGCTGCTGCGCGCCTTGCAGGATATGCAGGCCTCCCTGGCAAGGGTGGTGGCTTCGGTGCGGCAAGGTGCCCAGGTGGTGGCTGCCGCCAGCGAGCAGATCGCGCAGGGCAACCAGGACCTCGCTCAGCGCACTCAAGAGACCGCAGCGGCCCTGGAAGAGACCGCCGCCTCCGCCGAGGAGCTGGGCAGCACCGTGGGCCACAACGCCGACAACGCACGCACGGCCAACCAGCTGGCCCGGCAGGCCTCCGAGGTGGCCAGCCAAGGCGGCCAGGTGGTGGGCCAGGTGGTGGACACCATGCGCGGCATCAACGAGAGCAGCCGCAAGATCGCCGACATCATCGGCGTGATTGACGGCATCGCCTTCCAGACCAACATCCTGGCACTGAACGCGGCCGTGGAGGCCGCCCGTGCTGGCGAGGCCGGGCGCGGCTTTGCCGTGGTGGCCAGCGAGGTGCGCAGCCTGGCGCAGCGCAGTGCCGGTGCGGCGCGCGAGATCAAGGCACTCATCTCGGCCAGCG
>JBIKMY010000203.1:0-4641 GCA_044358945.1 Rubrivivax sp. | reverse complement strand
CGTAGGCTTGCGCCATCCTTATGGGGTGATGGTATCTCTCCGTCCTCGTGTGCAGCGCTCATCCCGGCCCGATACCTGGGGGCGGCAGCAGGGCGTTCAGGGGGACAGCTTCGATGCGATCGTCCAACCCAAATCTATGGACACCCGGGTAGACCACATAGAGGCGCTCCAGCTTCAGGTCCTGGAGTGCGGTTCGCATCGAACGTGAGACTGTGGGTACGTCGGCGCGCTTGAACTCCACGCCAATGCGGCGCTCGCCTCGCAGCAGCAGCAGATCGAGTTCCGCGCCTTGATGGGTGGCCCAGAAGTACGCGGCATCAGGCCGAGCCATGCGCAGCACCTGTTCCAGCGCGAAACCCTCCCAGCTGGCGCCGCAGCGGGGATGTGCCAGCAACTCCGGCACGGTGCCTACACCCATCAGTGCGTGAAGCAACCCACTGTCGCGGAAGTACACCTTGGGGGCCTTGACCTGTCGCTTGCCCAGGTTCTCGTGCCAAGGTTGCAACTGGCGCACCATCAGTGTGTGCGTCAAGGTGTCCAGATAACGCCGCACGGTGGGCTCGGACACTCCGAGCGAACGGGCGGGCTCGGCCGCATTCCACACCTGCCCATGGCAGTGCGCGAGCATGCGCCAGAACCGCAACATCGCCGGGGGCGCAATGCCCAGGCCGAACTGAGGAAGGTCCACTTCCACGTGGCTGGAGATGGCGCTCGCACGCCACGCCAGGCTGTCTGCATCCGAAGCTGCCAGATAGGAACGCGGGAAGCCGCCCCGAAGCCACAGTCGTGCAGCTGCGTGGTCGAGCAGCCCGTCGTGGTGTGGTGAGGCGGAATCGGTGCGGGCGGTCCCCAGGCTGGCGGCGGCAGCGACTTCGCCAAGATCGAAGCCGGCCACCTCTAACACCTCCACCCGACCCAGCAGCGATTCACCTGCCTGCCGCAGCAACTGCGGCGAGGCGCTGCCCAGCAGCAGGTACTGCCCGGGCGCATCCGATTGATCGATCAGCACCCGCAGCATGGGGAACAGGCCGGGCTGGCGTTGGATCTCGTCGATGACTACCAGGCCCTGCAGTCTGGACAAGGTGTCCATCGGCTGGGAGAGCCGGCTCTCGTGCAGCGGGTTCTCGAGGTCGAAGTAGCGCGGCGATGATCTGGGCAGGAAGCTCTGTGCGAGGGTGCTCTTGCCCGATTGGCGCGGGCCGGATAGCACCACCGCGCGCGAGCGGCCCAAGGCTGAGCGTACCGAGTCAAAGAGTGCCGCGCGATCTATCCTGTCCATGGGTCCAAATTTAAACCATGAAAGTCGAAAAGATCAAGTTCCTTTTTCATGGTTTTATGTTCGACGGAGGTGGCGCGTACTGGCTGTACGCTGCCTGCACTACAGGTCCGTCCGCAGCTTCCAGATCTCGGGGAAGAGCACGACATCCAGCATCTTGCGCAGGTAGCCCACGCCACTGGTGCCGCCGGTGCCGCGCTTGAAGCCGATGACGCGTTCCACCGTGGTGAGGTGGCGAAAGCGCCACAGGCGAAAGGCGTCTTCCAGGTCGGTAAGTTCCTCGCCGAGCTGGTAGAGGTCCCAGTGGCTGGAGGGGTCGCGGTAGACGACGAGCCAGGCGGCCTCCACGGCGTCGCTGGCGGGGTAGGGCTCGCGCCAGTCGCGCTGCACGTGGCTGGCCGGCACGGGCAGGCCGCGGCGTGCCAGCAGGCGCAGGCTCTCGTCGTACAGCGAGGGGGTTTCGTAGGCGGCCTGCACATGGGCCAGCAGGTCCGGCCGATGGGCGTGGGGCTTGAGCATCGCCGCCTTCTTGTTGCCCAGGGCGAACTCGATGCAGCGGTACTGCCAGCTCTGGAAGCCGCTGGAGTTGGCCAGGTAGCTGCGGATGGCGCTGTACTCGGGCGGCGTCATGGTGGCCAGCACGTCCCAGGCGTGCACCAGCTGCTCCATGATGCGGCTGACGCGCGCCAGCATCTTGAATGCGGTGGGCAGTTCGTCCCGCGAGACGGCGCGGATGGCGGCCTGCAGCTCGTGCAGCATCAGCTTCATCCACAGCTCGCTGGTCTGGTGCTGCACGATGAACAGCATCTCGTTGTGGTCGGGCGAGCGCGGGTGCTGGGCATTCAGCACCTGGTCCAGGTGCAGGTAGTCGCCATAGCTCATGTCGGCCGAGAAGTCGGTCTTGGCGCCGTGGGTGTCGGCCGCCACAGCGGGCGCGGCGGCTATTGCTGGCGTGGCGGGTCGATCCTCTTCAGGCGCTTCTTCACCGTAGCCGAAAGGGCATCCCATCAGGTCACCTGCTGTCGTTGTTGAAAGCGCGCCTCGCGCCATACCCCGCTGTCCAGCACCTGGCGCAGATGCTCCACGGCATCCCAGACTTCGGCAAAGCCGATGTACAGGGGCGTGAAGCCGAAGCGCAGGACGTCCGGTGCGCGGAAGTCGCCGATCACGCCGCGCTCGATGAGCGCCTGCACGATGGCGTAGGCGCCCGCGTCGCGCGCCAGGCAGACCTGCGAGCCGCGCAGCGCGTCGTCGCTGGGCGAGACCAGGCGCAGGCCGTGGCCGTCGCAGCGGGCCTGCACCAGCTCGGCGAACAGCCGCGTGAGCGCCAACGACTTGCGGCGCACCGCGGCCATGCCCCCCAGCGGCTCGGCGGCGAGCAGGGTGTCCACCCCGCATTCCAGCGCCGCGAGCGAGACCACAGGTGGCGTGCCGCACAGGTAGCGCGCGATGCCCGCTGCCGGCCGGTAGTCTGGCGTGAACTCGAACGGCGCGGCGTGCCCTATCCAGCCGGCTAGCGGCTGCCAGGCGCGGTCCACATGCCGGGGGTGCACCCAGACGAAGGCGGGCGCGCCGGGCCCACCATTCAGGTACTTGTAGCCACAGCCCACCGCGAAGTCCGCCTGCGCGGCCTGCAGGTCCACCGGCAAGGCGCCTGCGGAGTGGGCCAGGTCCCACACGGTGAGCGCGCCGGCACCGTGGGCCAGTGCCGTCAGCCCGGCCATGTCGTGCATCTTCCCCGTGCGGTAGTTGACGTGGGTGAGCGTCAGCAGGGCCACGTCCTGCCCGCGGTTGCCGGACATGCGGGCCGGGATCTCGTCGGCTTCCAGCAGTTCCAGGGTGCAGCCGTGTGACTGGGCGAGGGACTGCGCGATGTAGAGGTCGGTGGGGAAGTTGCTGCGTTCGGACACGATGACACGGCGCTGCGGCGCCCCGTCGCGCGCCAGGCCCAGGGCCGCGCTGATCACCTTGAACAGGTTGACCGAGGTGGAGTCCGCCACCACCAGCTCGCCTGGGCCGGCGCCCACCAGCCGCCCGATCTTGTCGCCCACCCGCTGTGACAGGTTCATCCAGCCGGCCGCGTTCCAGCTGCGGATCAGGCCCTGGCCCCACTCCTGCTGCACCACCTGCGCCACGCGGGCCGGTGCGGCAGCCGGCATGACGCCCAGCGAGTTGCCGTCCAGGTAGATGAGGCCTGGCGGGATGGTGAACTGCGCGCGCAGGCCGGCCAGCGGGTCGTCGCGGTCCAGGGCCTCGCAGTCGGCACGGTTGGGGTGGGTCATGGCAGGCTCCGCAGCACCGCTCGAACGGGCGAGGCGTCGGCGGTGATGAGTTTCAGGGGCAGGGCGATCAGCTCGTAATCGCCCTCGGGCACGTCTTGCAGCACCAGGTTCTCCAGCACACGAAGCCCACGCTGGCGAATCGCCTGGTGCGCCGCCAGTGTCTTGCTGTCGGCTGGGTCGATGCTGGCGGTATCGATGCCGATGAGTTTCACACCGCGGTCGGCCAGTTGTTCGATCACCTCCGGGGCGATACCAACCAGGCCCGGGTCCCACCGGTCGCCGGGGTGCTCACGGTAGGTGCGCAGCAGCACCCGCGGCGGCAGGGCGGTGCTGCCCGGTTGGTTCAGCGCCGGTGCCACCTGCGCCCAGGTGACCACAGGGCCGGCGTCCAGGGCGTGCACCACGCGGCAGGGGCCGAGATAGGGTTCCAGATCCACCGCGCCGATGGCGGCACCGTCGGCCGCGTAGTGCAGCGGGGCGTCCGCGTGGGCCCCCAGGTGCGGGCTCAGCGTGAGCGTGCTGACGTTCACCGGGCAGTCGGCGGACAAGGCCCAGGTCCAGTGCTGGGCGTAGGACGTGTCGCCAGGAAAGACGGGCGAGCCGGCGTGCACGGGTGGGGAGATGTCCCAGAGGCGGCGGGGCTTGGCGGAGAGGGTGGTCATCAGGGTCAACCCGGCCTTGGCAAGGCCCTTGGAAAAATAGTTTAGTTGTAAAGTAAATCCGCGTTGATCCAACTTTTTCCGTCACCGACCGAGGACCCGCATGACCCCTCCTGTCGACACCTTCGCGGGTGACCGGTTGCCGCCACCGCAGGCGCTGCCCGCGTTCGTGTTCGATCTGCCCGAACTGCAGTTTCCGCCGCGCCTGAATTGCGTGACCGAGTTGCTGGACCGCTGGGTAGCCTCGGGGCAGGGGGACCGGCGCTGTCTCATCGGTGCCGACGGCAACACCTGGAGCTATGCGCAGCTGCAGGCCCAGGTGAACCGCATCGCCCAGGTCCTGGTGCAGGACCTGGGCCTCATTCCGGGCCAGCGCGTGCTGCTGCGCGGCGCCAACAGTCCCATGCTGGCGGCCTGTTTCCTG
>JBIKMY010000201.1:0-4684 GCA_044358945.1 Rubrivivax sp. | reverse complement strand
GCAGCGCGGCTGGCCACGAAAGCCTGCAGGTCGCGCTCGGTCGCGCTCTGACCTTCGCGCAGCACCACGGCCGCGGCCACTTCTTCGCCCAGCTTGGGGTGGGGCATCCCAAAACACACCACCTGCGCCACAGCCGGGTGGTCCATCAGGATCTCGTCCACCTCGCGCGGGCTGATCTTCTCGCCGCCGCGGTTGATGATCTCCTTCAGGCGCCCGGTCAGGGTGACGTAGCCGTCCTCGTCCATCATCCCCTGGTCGCCGGTGCGGAACCAGCCGTGGGTGAAGGCGTCGGCATTGGCCTTGGGGTTGTTCTCGTACCCGGCGGTGACGTTGGGCCCGCGGATCACGATCTCACCCGTGGCGCCACGCGGCAACAGCGTGCCGTCCTCGCCCATGATGGCCACCTCCGGGCCGGCGGCCACGCCCACGCTGCCAGGCTTGCGCACGGCAGGAGGCAAGGGGTTGCTGGCCATTTGGTGGGTGGCCTCGGTCATGCCGTAGCTCTCGATCAGCGGCGAGCCAAACACCTCTTCCATCTCGCGGATGACTTGCGGCGGGATGGAGCTCGACGAGCTGCGGATGAAGCGCAGCGGGTGACGCGCGATCACGTCAGCACTCTTGGACGCGCGCGACAGGATGGTCTGGTGCATCGTGGGCACGGCCGTGTACCAGGTGGGCCGGGCCTCGTCCATCCACGCGAAGAACTTCAGCGCGTTGAATCCAGGGGTGCAGAACACCATGGAGCCCGCCGACAGCGGCGTCAGCACCCCGGCGATCAGGCCATGGATGTGGAACAGCGGCATGATGTTCAGGCCACGGTCCGCGCCCGTGAAAGCCAGCGTGCGGGCGATGTGCTGGGCCGAGGCGCACAGGTTGGCCTGGGACAGCGGCACGATCTTGGGGCGCGAGGTGGTGCCCGAGGTGTGCAGCACCATGGACACATCGCCCGGCTCGGCCAGGCCCGGGTGTTCAGCGGCCGTTCCCGGGGGGGCGTCGCAGCGCAGCGTGAAGCTGCCCGCGCCAGCCGCGAGGTCGGGCACGAGTTCGATCAGCGGCACGCCCATGCGGCGCGCCACGTCCACGGCTGGGGAGGTGCTGCCTTGCTCCACCACGAGGGCACGGGCCTTCAAGTCTGAAAGGTAGAACTCGAACTCCTCGGCGCGGTAGGCGGGATTCAGCGGTGCGGTGGCCACACCGCAGGCGGCGGCCACGAAGCAGGCGGCCATCTCCGGCCCGTTGGGCAGCACGATGGCCAGGCGGTCATTGCGGCCGATCCCCATGCTGTTGAGCGTGGCCAGGGTGCGGTCCACCAGCGTGCGCAGTTCGGCGTGGCTCAGGTCGGCACGGCCGGGGGCCCCCAGGGCGGCTTGATCGGGCTGTCCACGTTCCAGCAGGCGGCGCAGACGGGTTTCCATGAGGGACATGTCATCACGGCTCCACAAAGAGCCGGGGAAGTGAAGGGGACCGGAATTGTCCGGGACACAAGATCGCTCACTGCTCCGGAAGAACGCTCCTGGACGAAGCGGTGATTTGTCTTGGACAACATGTCATTTGTAATTGACAAACCATGACGCCAGCATAGGTATTGACCCGTGGTTTTGTTCCCGCGATGCAGAACGGATTTCCGGATCGTGATCAGGGTTTCCCCGTACCCGGGGTGGTGAAGGGCCGGATCGAGCGGTAATGTCCCTCGCGCTGGGGCTTGGACAACACCAGTTGCCACAGTTGTCCCTGACGTGAACGGAAGAAGCCGGCGCAGCTCAGCAGGTAGTAGCGCCACATGCGCCGGAAACGTTCGCCGTAGCGCGGTGCCAGTTCGGGCCACGCCGCCTCGAAACGTGCATGCCAGTGCATCAGCGTGCGGTCGTAGTCGGCGCCGAAGTTGTGCCAGTCCTCGATCACGAAGCGCCGCTCGGCGGCACGCGCCAGTTCGCTGGCCGCGGGCAGGTGTCCGCCAGGGAAGATGTAGCGCTCGATCCAAGGGTCGGTGCGGCCGTTGGGCCGGTCGGTGCCGATGGTGTGCAGCAGGAACAGCCCCTCATCGGCCAGCAGGCGGTGGGCGGTGTCCAGGTAGGCGGCGTGGTTCTTCGGGCCAACGTGCTCGAACATGCCCACCGAGGCGATGCGGTCGAAACGTCCCTGCAGGGCCCGGTAGTCCAGGAGTTCCACCTTCACCGGCAGCTTCGCGCACAGCTGCTGCACGTACCGCGCCTGTTCCGTGGACACCGTGATCCCGGTGACCTCGGCCCCATGGTGCAGTGCTGCATGGCGTGCCAGCCCACCCCAGCCGCAGCCGATGTCCAGCAGCGTCATCCCCGGTGTCAGCTGCAGCTTGCGGCAGATCATCTCCAGCTTGTCCTCCTGGGCCTGTTCCAGCGTTCGGGCGCCGGCCCAGTAGCCGCAGGAATAGACCATGCGGGCATCGAGCATGCGCTCGAACAGGTCGTTACCCAGGTCGTAATGGCGCTGGGCCACGACGTAGGCCCTCTCCGGGGCCTGAGGGTTGCGCCAGGCCGCGGCCATCAAGGCCCAGGCCAGCTCCAGCCGGGCCAGGCCGCCGGGCGGTTGGTCGGCTCGCAGCCGCAGCAGCCGGGTGAAGAACTCGTCGAGCTGTTCGCAGTCCCAGTCACCGTCCATGTAGGCCTCGCCCAGGCCCAGGCTCCAGTGCCTGAGCACGCGCCCATACAGGCGCGGGCGGTGCAGTTGCAGGTCCCAGGGGCGGTGTCCGTCGATGCGGATGTCGGCACGGTCCAGCCACGCGGCCAGGGCCGCCGGGGCGGGGTGTCGGGCCTGCCCGCTGGCGCGGACGGCGGCGGTGAGGGTCTGCATGGGCCTGCCGGGGCCGGCGCGCATGGTGGGGACCGCGCTGCCGGCCGGTGGTTGCACGCCGGTGGGGCGCTCCACTTGGCACTCTGGGGCCGGGCCTGGGCCCGCGGCCAGAGCAGGCTCAACTCGGGCAGCGGTCGCCCTGCACTTTGTTCAGCGTGCGGCCTTGCCACGCGCTCCACGGGCCCGAGGCTTCCGTCACCCGCAGGTTGTCCCCACCGGGGCTTCGCTGCCACACGGCCCGGGCCTGGGCGCCGGGCGTCCAGGCGTGCAGCGTCGTGCCCTCCATGCGGCCCTGGAGAGCCAGAAGATCTGCGGCCAGGCCGGCCTGCCCTTGAAGCATCTGGAACTGTTGTCGCAAATGCCACTGCAGACCACCCGCGCCGCACCACAGGCCGGCGGCCGGGGCGGGCACTACCCACAGGTGCAACTCGCTCAGTTTCTCCCGCCCGATGTTCTTGGTGGGCGCCTTCACCGTCAACGTGCGGTCAGGCGTCCACTCGCCCATGTCCCAGTCGTGCGAGACCAGCCTTGTGCCGGGCTTGAGGGCCAGCAAGGCGGGCCGCAATTGCAGGTTCACGGCCGGCAGCAGGTACATGGTGATGACACTCGCGGCGCCAAGGTCGGTCCTGAAAAGGTCTTGCTCTCTGAACTCGGCCCGGTCGGCCACGCCGGCGGCCTGTGCGTTGCGCCGACTGCGCTCCACCAGATCAGGCACGATCTCCACGCCCAGGCCACGTGCCCCGAAGCGCCGCGCTGCGGTGATGACAATGCGCCCGTCACCCGAGCCGAGGTCCAGCACGAAGTCCTGTGCCTTCACCCCGGCCAGTTCGAGCATGGAGACGGTGACGTTGTCGGGCGTGGTGATGAACGGGACTTCTTCCATCACCGGCATAGGGGCCAGACCCTGGGCGTAGGCGGTGGCCGACATGGCCACGGTGCAGACCAGGGTGGACCACCCCCTGGTGGACCATCTCCGGCCAACCATATGCCTGCTGAGCAGGCTGGCATCACGACGCAGATGGCAGGCGTCGGGCACGCTCATGTCGCCCCGCCCTTACTTGCCGGCGATGCCCAGCAACTCCACCTCGAAATGCAAGGTGGCGTTGGGGGGAATGGGCCCGCCCGGGGTGCCGCGCTCGCCGTAGGCGATGGCGGGCGGGCAGATCAGCTGGGCCTTGCCGCCCACCTTCATCATCTGCACGCCCTCGGTCCAGCAGCGGATCACGCGGTTGAGCGGAAACTGCGCGGGCTGGCCCCGGCTGTGGGAGCTGTCGAACTCCCGGCCATCCGGGAAGGTGCCGCGGTAGTGCACGCGCACGGTGTCGGCGGCCTGCGGGCTGGCGCCCGTGCCCTCCTTGAGCGAGGTGTAGCGCAGCCCGCTGGAGCTGGTGACGCTGGCGGCGCCGCCCGGTGCGGCCTGGGTTGAGGCGGACTGCGCCCAGGCGGCGGGGCTGCCCAGGGCGGCGGCGGCCGACAAGGCCAGGGCGCCCTGCAGGACAAGGCCGACGCGCCGAATGCTGAGCCTTCCGGGCTGTTGTGCAGTGGTGGTCATTTCCAGGAATCCTTCAGCGTGGTGATGCGGTTGAACACCGGTTGTCCCGTGCGATGGTCCAACCGGTCGGCCACGAAGTAGCCGTGGCGCTCGAACTGGAAGCGGTCCTCCGCCTGGGCCTGGGCCAGCGAGGGTTCCACGAAGGCCTGCACCACCCGGCGGCTGTGCGGATTGAGCACGCTGCGGAAATCGCGGCCCTCCGCGTCGGGCTGGTCTTCGGTGAACAGGCGCTCGAAGAGGCGCACCTCGGCCGCGACGGCGTCGTCCGCCGACAGCCAGGTGATGGTGCCCTTGACCTTGACA
>JBIKMY010000199.1:0-4685 GCA_044358945.1 Rubrivivax sp. | reverse complement strand
GCAGGGGCGGCCTTGGGCGTGACCTGCAGCGCGCCAGGCGCAATGGCGATGCTGTCGGCACTCAACGGCATCTGTGGCATCTGCGGCGTTTGATGCGCCGCTGCGGCATGCGCAGCCTGTGGCGCCGGGTGCTCCGGTTCGGCCGGGTGCGCAGCCCCTGGGAAGGCGGCCGCGCCGCCGCCAGCATGCGACAGGTGCGACGCTGCCGCGCCTTCGTGGAACTCGAAATCCTCGCGGAACATCGTCAGCAGATGCTCTTCCAGGCCCATCATCAGCGGGTGCACCCAGGTGTCGAACAGCACGTTGGCGCCCTCGAAACCCATTTGCGGCGAGTAGCGTGCTGGGAAGTCCTGCACGTGCACGGGGGCGGAGATCACTGCGCAGGGCAGGCGCAGCCGCTTGGCGATGTGCCGCTCCATCTGCGTGCCCAGCACCAGCTCGGGCTGGGCTTCGGCGATGCGGGCTTCCACCTCCAGGTAGTCGTCGCTGATGAGCGGCTCCACGCCGTAGAGCTTGGCGGCCTCGCGCACTTCGCGGGCGAACTCCCGGCTGTAGGTGCCCAGGCCCACCACCTTGAAGCCCAGCTCGCGCGCGGCCACGCGGGCGGCGGCCACGGCGTGGGTGGCATCCCCGAAGACGAACACCCGCTTGTCGGTCAGGTAGGTGGAGTCCACCGACTTGGCGTACCAGGGCGCGCGTGACGCGGCCAGTGCCAGCACCGGTGTGGCGTCCACACCGGCCAGCGTCGCCACCTCGGCCACGAACTCGCGCGTAGCGCCCACGCCGATGGGGATCACTTTCGTGAACGGCTGGCCGTGGATGCGTTGCAGCCACTGCGCGGCCTGCGAGGCGGTTTCCGGATACAGCACGACGTTGAAGTCGGCCTGTGGCAGGCGGGCTATGTCGTCCGGGCTGGCGTTCATCGGCGCGGTGACGCTCACCTCCACGCCCAGTTGCGTCAGCAACCGGGTGATCTCGGTGATGTCGTCCCGGTGCCGGAAGCCCAGGGCGGTGGGGCCCAGCAGATTGCAGCGTGGGGCGCGTCCGTCGCGCGGTGCACGTTCCACCCGCGTGGTGCCGGCCAGCGCCCGCACCACCTGGTAGAAGGTCTCCGCGGCGCCCCAGTTCTCCTTGCGCTGGTAGGCCGGCAGTTCCAGCGGCACCACGGGCACCGGCAGCTGCAGCGCCTGTGCCAGGCCGCCGGGGTCGTCCTGGATCAGCTCGGCGGTGCAAGAAGCGCCCACCAGCATGGCCTTGGGCGCAAAGCGCTCGTAAGCCTGACGGGCAGCGGTCTTGAAGAGCTCGGCCGTGTCGCCGCCCAGATCACGCGCCTGGAAGGTGGTGTAGGTCACGGGCGGGCGGGCATCGCGCCGCTCGATCATGGTGAACAGCAGGTCCGCGTAGGTGTCACCCTGGGGCGCGTGCAGCACGTAATGCACGTCACGCATGGCGGTGGCGATGCGCATGGCCCCCACGTGGGGTGGGCCTTCGTAGGTCCAAAGGGTCAGTTGCATGCGCGGTGTCCGGGGCGGGTGCTGGGGGTGCTGGGTCGGGTTCGCTCAGGCGGCCAGCAGCTCGCGGCGGTGCAGGGGCCGGGCGAACAGCTCTGCCAGGTCGGCCGCCTGCTCGTAACCGTGAATGGGCGAGAACACCAGCTCGATCGCCCACTTGGTGGTCAGGCCCTCGGCTTCCAGCGGGTTGGCCAGGCCCAGGCCGCACACCGTGAGGTCTGGCCGTTCGGCGCGGCAGCGGTCCAGCTGGCGCTCCACGTCCTGGCCTTCGCTCAGCCGGGTGTCGGTCGGCAGCCAGGCCAGCTCCTGCGCCTGGTGCTCGCGGTGCAGGTAGGGCGTGCCCACCTCGGTCAGCCGCATGCCCAGCTCGCGTGACAGGAAGCGGGCGATGGGCAGCTCCAGCTGCGAGTCCGGGAAGAAGAAGATGCTGCGGCCCTGCAGGGCTTGCCGGTGGCGGGCCAGGGCCACCTCGGCCCGCGCGCGGGCGCTGGCGGTCACTTCGGCGACCTTGGCCGCCGGGAGGCCGAAGGCGGCGGCCGCGGCTTCCAGCCAGGCCGTTGTGCCTTCCACGCCGATGGGAAAGGGCGCGGCGATGCGTTGCGCGCCACGCTCTTCCAGCGCCCGGGCCGTGTCGCCAAGGAAGGGCTGGGCCAGCAGGTAGCGGGTGCCGGGCCCGACGACCGGCATGCGGCTCGAATGGCGGGCCGGCAGGAATGCGGCCGTGGGCACGCCAATGCGCGACAGCAACCCGGCGAGTTGGTCTTCCACCACATCGGGCAGCGTGCCCACCACCACCAGGGGCGACGCCGTGCGTTCGGGCCCGCCTTCTGGCGGCGTGGTGCCCAGCACCGGCACCAGCGAAGCCAGGCAAGCGTCCTCGCCCTGCGTGAAGGTGGTCTCGATGCCGCTGCCGGAGTAGTTCAGCACCCGTACGCGCGGCAGGAACTGGCGGGACAGCCGCTGGGCAGCGCGCGACAGGTCCAGCTTGATGACTTCAGACGGGCAAGATCCCACCAGAAAGAGGGTCTTGATGTCCGGGCGGCGCTCCAACAGGCGCTGCACTACCCGGTCCAGCTCCTCGTTGGCGTCAGCCAGCCCGGCCAGGTCGCGCTCGTCCAGGATGGCGGTGGCAAAGCGCGGCTCGGCAAAGATCATCACGCCCGCGGCCGACTGCACTAGGTGGGCACAAGTGCGCGAGCCCACTACCAGAAAGAAGGCGTCCTGGATCTTGCGGTGCAGCCAGACGATGCCTGTCAGGCCGCAGAACACCTCGCGCTGGCCGCGCTCACGCAGCACCGGGGCGTCGGCGCAGCCGCTGTCGGCCTTCAAGGGGATCACTGCGTTCATCAAGCGACCTCCGCCGTGGGTTGGCCCAGAGATGTGCCGCCCGGCGCGCTGGCCCGCTGGCGCTCGGCATCGCTTTGCAGTCGCGCCGCGCGCAGCTTCAGCACAAACTGCGTGGCGTTGATGACATAGGCCGCGTAGGCCGCCAGGGCCAGCCACATCTGCCCCCGCGCGCCCAGGGCGCCCTGCCAGAGGGCCACCAGGTAAGCGGTGTGCAGCGCCAGCACCAGCATGCTGAAGACGTCTTCCCAGAAGAAGGCTGGGGCGAAGACCCACACGTCAAAGACCACCTTCTCCCAGATGCAGCCCGTCACCATGATGGTGTAAAGCAACACGGTCTTGAGGACGATGGAGGCCGTGGCCACACCAAAACCCTCGCCCGTGACCAGGTAGCGCAGCACCAGCACCAGGCTGATCGCGAAGACGAGGAACTGCAACGGCGCGAGCAACCCCTGCACCAGCGTCCAGCGCGTTTCATCGCGCCGGCGGCGTTGCTCGGGGGTGTACAGGGCGGAGGGTGCCTTGGGGGGGCGGGGCATCTTGGTGCAGAGGCAGTTTCAGGTTCTGGCGTCCAGCGTAGGCGCTCAGGCCGATTGTGTCAATCAGGGTTGACGTCATTACTACTTGACATCCGGGATACGGCCCATGATGATCCGGCACCGACCCGCAAGGGATCTTGGCGCCGCTCCAGGGAGGAGTCCGCTTCAGGTCACGACGATGGCCGGGTTCAAGAATTCGTGCCGGGCCCTTTGCGGCCCACCGTATCAGGGTAAACCCTGAATTGCGCAGGCTTGTTTTGGAGGACGAGGTGTACAACCCAGACAACTTTCGCCGGAAGTTGCGGGATCAGGCGGCCGATGAGGGTGGCGGCCGGTCCGGGCAAGATGGTGATCCGTCCAGCGCGCTGTCGCTCAGCGCGATGGCGGCGTCCGTGGCCCACCCCGTGTTCGGCAGGTTAGCGCGGCCCCCTGAGCTGCCGATCGACGCGCCACCGCCTGGCGGATACGACGCTGTCGCCAATGCGGACCACTGGCGGCGCCTGGTGGCGGACAGGCTCCATCTGGTGCCACCGGCCATCCTGCCGCAGGCGCCGTACCGCCGCGAGCGCGTGGCCCGCCTGTTCTCCGTGCTGGCCGACCACGTCACTCCGCATCTGGTGAAGTACCATGCGCAGTCACCCGCGGTAGCCGCCATGAAGCCCACCGAGGCCGAGTTCGAAGAGTTCTTCGGCCACCTTCTTGAAGACCATGAATCCGGTTTCGTCGAGGCGATCAACCGGATGATCGGGCGCGGCTTGTCGGTGGAGTCCGTTTATCTGGATCTGCTGGTGCCTTGCGCGGTCCGCATGGGCCAGCGCTGGGTGGATGACTGTTCCGATTTCGTGGCCGTCACCGTGGCCGTAGGCAGGCTGCAAGCGCTGCTTCGGCAGTTCAGTCCTGAGTTCCGCGCCGAAATCAGTCGCCCCCCCGCCGGTCGCCGAGTCCTGCTGGCGCAGCCAGATGACGAGACCCACATGTTCGGCTTGTCCGTGGTGGCCGAGTTCTTCCGCCGCGACGGCTGGGACGTGGTGGGTGGAGTGGCCGGAACCGACATCGACCCGGTGCAATGGGTGCGTGACGAGCGGTTCGATGTGGTCGGGTTGTCGGTGGGCACTGAATTGAAACTGCCTTGGTTGAGCGAGCGCATCGCAGCAGTGCGCCAGGCGTCATGCAATGCAGACTTGGTGGTAATGGTAGGGGGGCCTGTCTTCTCGGCCGATCCTGCCAGGGTGCAACAGGTCGGCGCTGACCTGACATCAGGTGCCGACACGGCACCCGCGATGGCTGAAGA
>JBIKMY010000200.1:0-4685 GCA_044358945.1 Rubrivivax sp. | reverse complement strand
GCCCGCACGGACGTGCGTGGGCAGGCGGTCTCAGGCAAACCAGCCCTGCAGAAGCCAGCCCCCCTCACCCTGGGGCTGCGGCAAGCGGGTGCGGCAGATCCACACCAGCCCCCCCGCGGGCGTGGCCGCGACGAAGTAGTCCCGAGCTGCAGCCTGTCCATCCCACCAGCCGGCCTCGATACGCTCAGGGCCGGCCAGCAAGCGCAGCGGCTGCCCGTCCAACAGGGGCCGCCCGTGCCGTTCAGGCAGCGGCCGGGGTTCGGACAGCAGCCAGGCCGGGCGGGTGAGATGGGGCAGGTCTGCGGCCAGGCCGCCCACCGATGGTGACGAAGCCGGCTGGCCGCCTGAGGGCCCACCCGGGGAGCCGGCGTTGCGCGTTGACGTGATTGAACGTCCGCCAACGCCTTGCAGGACCCGCACGGGCTGGTGCCCGACGCCCCGCTCCGGACGATGGTCCGCCACGGGCACCAGGCCCTGAACCTGATCGGCTCCAAGGCGGGCCTGCAGCCGCTCCACCAGGCGGGCCAATCCCTCCTGGGCACGCGCGCGGGTGGGAAAAAGCTCCGCCTCCGGCGCGGCGGCGTAGACCAGTTCGTCACAGCGCAGGCGCAATTCCAGCGTGGGTGCCGGCAATGGGGTACGGGTGAGCCGCTCGCGCAACAGCGTGCCCAGATGGGCCACATCAGCGCAGGGCTGGGCCAAGGCCATGGGCAACCCGCTGCAGGCGGGGGTGTCGCCGTCCCGGTGGCGGCGTTCATGGAGCATCTCCAGCGTGAAACGCGACACCTGGGCCCGAGACGCCACCGCCCAATGCACCAGTCGGATCAGCAGCAATTGCGCCCCGTGCAGCACTTGCTCGGCGGTGTCGGCACGCGCAAAGAGCTCCAGCCGGGCTTCGAAGGCAGGAGGCAGGCGGACCCAGGTGCGCGGGTCGGGCACCTTGCCACGGGCCTGGTCCAGCCGGCGCAGCAGGTCCGGGCCGAAGCGGCGGGCCAGCCCCTGGCGTGGCAAGGCCTGCAGGTCGCCCAGGCGCTGCAACCCCATGCCCTGCAGGCTCTCCAACTCCTGCTGCCCGGTGCACCACAAAGCCAGCGGCACCTGGTCGAGCAAGGCCTCCAGGGCTGACAGGCTGGAGGCGAAGGGACCCAGGCCGCACGCAGGGCCTGCCGGACCGCCCACGGTCGAGCACCCTTCCCGGCTTTCCCCATCTTCAGGGGCTTCGCGGGCTGGTACCGCTTTCCAGCAGGCCAGCAGCGCGGCACCCCGGGGCGTGGGCGCGCACGCCAGGAGGGTCTGGTGACGCAGAGGGGCCAGGGTTTCGCGCAGCTGCGCGACCAGGCGCTCCAGGCCCCCGAACAGGCGCAGTGATGCAGCCACTTCCAGCAGCACGGTATGGGGCTCCTGTTCGGTGACGCAAGGGGTGAACTGCAGCGCCGCCCAGGCCACGGCCCGCAGCGCCTGGCGCTGCCTGCCGGTGTCGGCCCGGCCCAGCAGCAGCGCGGGCTCCAGGGCCAGGGCCGTGGCCCGCCGCTGCCCCGGGCGCACACCGGCTTCCCAGGCCCGTGCGTCGACGGCCGTGACCCGTGCGCCGTCCAGCAGGGCCAGCGGCCGGTGGGCCTGGTCGGGGGCCAAGGTGGCGGCAAAAGCCTCCACAGGCAGGGCCGGCAGATGCACGGCCACCCAGCAGGCCGCTGGTCTCATGGCTTCACCACCGCACCCGACCGATCAGCCCGAAGGCGGTGCAAGGCTGGCTTCAAGCGCAAGCACGGTCGCTGACGGGCGGTGAACCGGAGGCGTTGAAGCCGGGGACGCGGACGACCAGCGCCGGCGTGCTGCAGCAGGCAGCACCGGCGGCAAGGACAGGCGCACCGGGGGCCCGGCCGCGGGGCCTCGCCGCTTGAGCACCTGCACCGCGATCTCGTCGGGGCCGCGGCCCGGATGAAGCGCCAACCGCAGCGGCGCCGGGCTGGGCTTGCAGCGCTCGCCCATGCCGCGCAGCATGAAAGCCGGCCCTTCGTGGGCCTGGGCTGCCAGTTGCAGGCGGCGCAAGGCCCCCGCCGCCAGGCGCTCGGGCAACCACGCCAGGACCACCCCCACCTGGCCGCTGCGCAGCGCCTGCTCCAGGGCCCACAACAGATCCGCAGGTGTCAACAGGTGACGCACCGAGGCCCCAGCGACGCCCTCGCGCCCGTGCACCACGATCAGGCGGTCCAAGTCCACCCCCATCTGCTGCAAGGCCTGGGCACAGGGCGCGGCGGGCGGCCCAAACAGCATGACGCTGCGGCCATCCGATAGCGTCTGGGTGTCATCCTGTCGCGGCACCGCCATCACCGGTGCCAGCAAGCGCATCTCCCCTACGCCCGGCGCCGCCAGCAGCAGTTCCGTCAACACCCCGCAAGGCCAGCCCCCGCCCGGCAGTTGCCCATCCAGCAACCCGAAGCCCGTGGGTCTGACGGCACGCGCCGCCCCGCCCAGCTGGTGGGCGCGCCAGAGCTCGGGGTGAAGCTCCTCTGGGGGGCTGGATGGGGCGGAAAAACCGAAAGACATCCGCATACTGTATATAAATACAGATTTCAGGTCATCAGCTACCAGGGCTTCAGGCGCAAGAACGGTGCGAAGATTCCGGCATGTCCGATGCTGCTGGCTATGTGTCCGAAGCCCTCCATCAGGAGGCGCTTGACACGGTCACCCCCCCTACCGTGCTCGACTTCGGCACCAACTGGTGCGGCCACTGCCGGGCGGCGGGGGCGGTGGTGGCGCAGGCGCTCGCGGGTCACCCTGCGGTACGCCATCTGAAGGTGGAAGACGGCCCGGGGCGGCGGCTGGGGCGACAGTTCGGTGTGAAGCTCTGGCCGACCCTGGTCTTCCTGCGCAACGGGCAGGAGGTCTGCCGGCTGGTGCGGCCCACTCAGGCAGCGGACGTAGCGCAGGCGCTGGAGCGCATCGACCCGCGTGGCTGAGGCCCTGACGGGTGGTGCTCCGGCGCAGCCGGAGTCTGAAGACAGCCACGCCTGGAGCTACACCGTCTCGGTGCGCAGCCTGTGCGAGTTCACGGCCAAGCGCGGCGATCTGGACCGCCGCTTCACGCCAGCCGCCACCGCCCTGCAAGGCCTGCAAGGCCAGTCCATCGTGGCCAGCCGGCGATCGCTGGACTACGAGACAGAAGTCCCCCTGGAAACCGTGTGCGGCCCGCTGCGCGTGCGGGGCCGGGCCGACGGCTACGACCCGCGACGGCGCTGCCTGGAGGAAGTCAAGACCATCCGCGGCCAGCCCGAAGACATTCCCGAGAACCGCCGGCACCTGCACTGGGCGCAGTTGATGACCTACGGCGCCCTGTTCTGCCGCGAGCGCGGTGTGGAAGAACTGGCGCTGGCACTGGTGTACTTCGACATCGTCAGCCAGACCGAGAGCGAAATGTTCCAGGTGTTCGGCGCGGCCGAACTGGAGGAAACGCTGCTGCAGCGCTGCGCAGCCTTCGAGCACTGGGCCGCGCAGGAAGCGGCCCATCGACAAGCCCGTGACGCGGCGCTGCGAACACTGGGCTTTCCGCCGGGCGACTTCCGTCAGGGCCAGCGCTCTTTGGCGCAGGCCGCCTACCGCGCGCTGGCTGGCGGCGGCCACCTGCTGGCCCAGGCGCCCACGGGCATCGGCAAGACCATCGGCACGCTCTTCCCCGCGCTGCGCGCCATGGGCGAGAAGGGTCTGGACCGGGTGGCCTACCTCACCTGCAAGGGCACAGCCCAGGGCCCGGCGCTGCAGGCCCTGGAGCAGTTGCGCCAAGGCCTGCCGCCGCACCCGTCGCACCCGGAGCGCCCGCTGCGGGTGCTGGCCATCGTGGCCAAGGAGGCGTCCTGCGAGCACCCGGACAAGGCCTGCCATGGCCAATCCTGCCCGCTGGCCCGAGGCTTTTACGACCGTCTGCCCGCCGCGCGGGCGCAAGCGGTGGCACAAGGCTGGCTGGACGCCACGGCGCAAAAGCGCATCGCCCGGGAGCACGGCCTCTGTCCCTACTACCTGGGGCAGGAAATGGTGCGCTGGAGCGATGTGCTGGTGGGCGACGTCAACCACGCCTTCGACGGCATCGCGTTGCTGTGGGGGCTGTCGCAATCGCTGGATTGGCGCCTGGGCCTGCTGGTGGACGAGGCCCACAACCTCGTCGAGCGCGCGCGCCAGATGTACAGCGCCAGCCTGTCGTCGGCCGCTCTGGGGCGCATGGCACAGGTCGCCCCGGCCGGCCTGAGGCTGCATTTCACGCGGCTGCAGCGTGCGCTGGAGGACGTGGCACCCGCGCAGGGCACGACCTATGCGGCCCTGGAAGACCTGCCTGATGCGCTGGCCCTGGCGCTGCAGACCCTGGGGGCCACCCTGGCAGACCACTTCCAGGGTGAACCCCTGGCCACGGGGCCTTTGCTGGACTTCCACTTCCACATCCAGCACCTGCTCAGGCTGACGGACACCCTGGGCTCGCATTCGCTGCTGGACGTGACCCGCGGAGAAATCGACCTGCAACCCGCGGGCTCACCGGCCCCCGCGATCACGCGGGCCGGCTTCGACGCCTTTGCAGACACACGCCAGGCATCCACCGACAGCCTGTGCCTGAACGTGCGCAACGTGGTGCCGGCGCCCTTCCTGCGGCCGCGCTGGGCGGCGCTGCACGGCGCAGTGCTGTTCTCGGCCACGCTCAG
>JBIKMY010000224.1:0-4320 GCA_044358945.1 Rubrivivax sp. | reverse complement strand
CCCAGACCGCTGCCCCCGCGTCTCCCGCAACCCCCGCAGAGATCTACGTCTGCACCGATGACCAGGGCCGCCGCATCACGGCAGACCGGTCCATCCGCGAGTGCATCGACCGCCCGCAGCGCGTGCTCAACCCCGACGGCTCGCTGCGCGCCATCAAGCCGCCTTCGCCCACGGCCGAAGAGCGCGCGGCCCGCGAGGCGCGTGAGCGCAAGCAGGCGGAGGAGGCGGCTGCCCGTGCTGAGGTGGTGCGGCGGGACCGTTTCCTGATGTCGCGCTACCGCAACGAAGAGGCGCACCGCGAGGCGCGCGAATCCGCGCTCGATCCGGTCAGGCTCACCATGGACCTGACCGAATCCCGCCAGAGCCAGCTGCGGCGTGAGCGGCGCACGCTGGAGGATGAGGCCCGCGCGCCCAAGAGCCGCGAGCAGGCCGCCGCACTGAAGCAGCAGCTCGATGCGAACGAGGCCGCCACGGCGGCGCAGCGTGAGAACACGCAGAGTCAGAAGGCCGAGCTCGACCGCATCAACCGCCTGTACGACATCGAGCTTGAGCGCCTGAAGCGGCTGTGGTCGGGGCAGGCGCCGGGCTCGATGGGGGCGCTGGAAGGCGGCTCCGCGGAGGCCTCGGCCCGCGCGGCGGCGCCCAGGAAGTGATACCGGCCTGAGGGCCGGGCCTCAGAGCTTGTGAAGTATTCCGGCGCGCACGAGTGGGTGTGCGGGGATATTTCACAAGCTCTCACCCCAGCTTGCGCCGCAGCAACTCGCCAGCCTGCGCCGGATTGGCCTTGCCCTGGCTGGCCTTCATCACCTGACCGACCAGGGCGTTGAAGGCCTTGTCCTTGCCGGCGCGGAATTCCGCCACCGACTTCTCGTTGGCCGCGAGCACCGCCTCGACGATGGCCTCCAGGGCGCCGGTGTCGTTCATCTGCTTCAGGCCCTTGGCCTGGATGAGGGCGTCAACCTCGTCGCCGTCACCGGCCCAAAGGGCGTCGAACACCTGGCGCGCGCTGTTGTTCGATACCGTGCCGTCCACCACGCGCCCGATCAGCCGGGCCAGCGTGGCCGGCGCCACGGGCGCCTGCTCGATGCTCAGGCCCTGGGCGTTCAGCCGCTTGGACACCTCGCCCATCACCCAGTTGGCCACCAGCTTCGGGCTGCCACAGGTGTCGCGCGCGGCCTCGTAGTAACGCGCCGTGGCCAGGCTCTGCGTCATCATCGCCGCGTCATAGGCCGGCAGGCCGTCTTGCTCCACGAAGCGCCGGGCCATGGCCCCGGGCAGCTCGGGCATCTCGGCCCGCACCTGCTCCACCCACTGCGGCGCGATCACCAGCGGCGGCAGGTCGGGGTCGGGGAAGTAGCGGTAGTCGTGCGCGTCTTCCTTGGTGCGCATCGCCCGGGTCTCGCCCGTGTCGGGGTTGAACAGCACCGTGGCCTGCTCGATGGACAGGCCGTCTTCCAGCCGGTCGATCTGCCACTGCACCTCGGAGTCGATGGCCTGCTGCAGGAAGCGGAAGGAGTTCAGGTTCTTGATCTCGCGCCGGGTGCCGAAGGGCTGGCCGGGGCGGCGCACCGAGACGTTGGCATCGCAGCGAAAGCTCCCCTCCTGCATGTTGCCGTCGCAGATGCCCAGCCACATCACCAGGGTGTGCAGCGCCCGGGCGTACTCCACGGCCTCGGCCGAGGAGCGCATCTCGGGCTCGGAGACGATCTCCAAAAGCGGCGTACCGGCGCGGTTGAGGTCGATCCCGGACATGCCGTGGTAATCCTCGTGCAGGCTCTTGCCGGCGTCTTCTTCCAGGTGCGCGCGGGTCAGATTCACGCTGCGCGCTTGGCCGTCGAGCAGGAAGTCGATGCGCCCGCCCTGCACCACCGGCGTCTCGTACTGGCTGATCTGGTAGCCCTTGGGCAGGTCGGGGTAGAAGTAGTTCTTGCGCGCGAAGATGGACAGCGGCGCGACGGTGGCCTGCACCGCCAGGCCGAAGCGGATGGCGCGCTCCACCGCGCCGCGGTTCATCACCGGCAGGGTGCCGGGCAGGGCCAGGTCCACGGCGCAGGCCTGGGTGTTGGGCTCGGCGCCGAAGCGGGTGCTGGCGCCACTGAAGATCTTGCTCTGAGTGGAGAGCTGGGCGTGGGTCTCGAGGCCGATGACGACCTCCCAGCCGCGCACGAGCGGCGCGGACATGGCGGTGGGGGCTGGGCTCATGGGAAAGGCTCCGTCTTCGCGCGTCAAAGCCCTGCGGGAGCGCGCAGGTGGGTGTCGGTGGCCTGCTGCAGCGCGTGGGCGGCGTGCAGCAAGGTGCCTTCCTGGAAATAGTTGCCGATGAGCTGCAGCCCCACCGGCAGGCCGCCGGCACCAAACCCGGCCGGCACGCTCATGCCCGGCAGGCCGGCCAGACTGGCGGGCAGGGTGAAGATGTCGGCCAGGTAGTCGGCCACCGGGTCCTTGTCGGTCTGGCCCAGGGCCCAGGCCACGGTGGGCGCCACCGGCCCGGCGATCACGTCGCACTGCTGGAAGCAGGCCTGGAAGTCGTCAGCGATCATGCGGCGCAGCTTCTGCGCCTGCAGGTAGTAGGCGTCGTAGTAGCCGTGGCTCAGCACATAGGTGCCGATCATGATGCGGCGCTTGACCTCGGGGCCGAAGCCCTGGGCGCGGGTCTTCTTGTACATGTCCAGCAGGTCGGCGTACTGCGCGGCGCGGTGGCCGAACTTCACGCCGTCGAAGCGGCTGAGGTTGGAGCTCGCCTCGGCCGGGGCGATGATGTAGTAGACCGGAATGGCCAGTTCGGTGCGCGGCAGGCTCACGTCCACCAGCGT
The DNA here is from genome assembly GCA_044358945.1 of Rubrivivax sp. GTDB lineage: Bacteria > Pseudomonadota > Gammaproteobacteria > Burkholderiales > Burkholderiaceae_C > Rubrivivax. The sequence goes on along the minus strand of JBIKMY010000224.1, from coordinate 1,507 downwards.
GGCGCCCAGCTTCTCCAGTTCGCCCAGCGCGCCGCGCACGGCGCCATGCACGTCCTGCGCCAGTGCGGCGGGGAAGAACTCGCGCGGCAAGCCCACGCGCAGCCCCTTCAGCGGTTTGCCGGGCTCGGCCTGCGCGCGCGGGGCGAGCATCTGGGCGTGGAAATCCTGCGGGGGGCGTTGCGCGCTGGTCGAGTCACGCTCGTCGAAACCGCTCATGGCCGAAAGCAGCAGCGCGCAGTCCTCGGCCGAGCGTGCCATCGGCCCGGCCTGGTCCAGGCTGGAGGCGAAGGCGATCATGCCGTAGCGCGAGCAGGTGCCGTAGGTGGGCTTGATGCCCGTGACGCCGCAGAACGCAGCCGGCTGGCGGATGGAGCCGCCGGTGTCCGTGCCGGTGGCCGCGGGCACCAGGCGCGCGGCCACGGCCGCGGCCGAGCCGCCCGAGGTGCCGCCGGGCACGCGGTTCAGGTCCCAGGGGTTGCGCGCCGGGTCGTAAGCCGAGTTCTCGTTGCCCGAGCCCATGGCGAACTCGTCGCAGTTCAGCTTGCCCAGCGTCACCATGCCCGCACCCGGCAGCCTGCCGTCGCGCGAGCCTTCGCCCAGGCGCGCCACCACGCTGGCGTCGAACGGGCTCTTGTAGTCCTTGAGCATCAGCGAGCCGGCAGTGGACGGCAGTGCGCTGCGCTCGAAGTCGGTGACGAAGATGTCCTTGTGCGCCACGGGCACGCCCGTCAGGGGCCCCGCCTGGCCTGCTTGGCGCAGGGTGTCGGCGCGCCGGGCCTGGGCCAGTGCCACCTCTTCGGGGGTGACGGCCAGGAAGGCGTTGAACCGGTCATGGGCCCCGGCGGGGCCCAGCCCCGCCAGCAGCTCGCGCGTGACCTCCACGCTCGAGAAAGTGCCCGCAGCCAGGCCCCGGCTCAGTTCAGCCACGCCCATGTCACGAATGCTTGCAGATGTTGCACTCATTCGATCACCTTGGGCACGAGGAACAGGCCGTCCTGCACGGCCGGGGCGCTGCGCTGGTTGCCCGCGCGCTCGTCGGTTTCGGTCACCACGTCTTCGCGCAGGCGCAGGGTGACGGTCTGCACCGCTGACAAGGGCGTGTACAGCGGGGGCACGTTACCCGTGGCTTCGCGGCGCATCGCCTCGACGATGCCGAAGAAACCGTTGAGCTGGCCGAGCATGGTCTTCTGCTCGTCAGTGGAGAGTTCTAGGCGTGCCAGATGCGCGATGCGCTGGACGTCCTGGGGTGTGAGGGCCATGAGGTGACAAGCGGTATCAGGGGGCCGGCAAAGGCGCGGGGAAACAACCCCCCGCCAGCCCCTAAAAAAGGGGTTTGCGCGAGGGGCTGCGGTATTATCCGCCCTCGCCTGAAACGGCCCCTCCATGCCCCGCCGAAAGGCCCGAAGAGGCAATCCACGCGCCCGACTCCGCTGCATGTGCACGCCTGACCCCGCCTGACCCCCCGAGCGGCCCCGCCGAGACACCCGCCCCGATCATGTTCGCCTTC
>JBIKMY010000198.1:0-4705 GCA_044358945.1 Rubrivivax sp. | reverse complement strand
CCGCCTACATCCTGCGGCGCCTGTGGCAGATGGTGCCGACGATCCTCGGCGTCGTGCTGCTGGTGTTCTTCCTCTTCAAGTACTTCGGGGGCGACCCGGCCGAGATCCTGGGCGGCCTGAACGCCACCCCCGAGCAGATCGCCGCCATCCGCCAGCAGCTGGGCCTGGACCAGCCGGTGTGGGTGCAGCTGGGCATCTACCTCAAGAGCATCGTCACCTTTGACTGGGGCAAGAGCTGGGCCACGAACGAAGCGGTGAGCAGCCTCTTCGCCTCACGCCTGCCGGCCACGCTGACGGTGATGCTGCCCATCCTGGTGCTGGACGTGCTGCTGGCCCTGCCCCTGGCCATGTGGGTGGCCTACCGCCGCGGCTCGCTGGCCGACCGCACGCTCATGGTCATCACCACCGTGGCGCTGTCCATCAGCTTCCTGGTCTACATCATCGTGGGGCAGTACCTGTTCGGCTTCCAGCTCGGCTGGTTCCCGGTGCAGGGCTGGAGCGACAACCTCTGGACCAACCTCCTGACCTACGTGCCGCTGCCGGTGCTGCTGGCGGTGATGGTGGGCCTGGCGCCGCAGACGCGCCTGTACCGCAGCTTCTTCCTGGATGAACTCGGCCACGACTACGTGCGCACGGCCCGGGCCAAAGGCCTGACCGAGAACACGGTGATGTTCAAGCACGTGCTGCGCAACGCCATGATCCCCATCCTCACCAACATCGGCCTGTCGCTGCCGGGGGTGTTCGTGGGCTCGTTCCTGATCGAGGTGTTCTTCTCCATCCCCGGCCTGGGCCGGGAGATCCTGCTGGCGGTGAACCGCAGCGACTACCCCGTCATCCAGGCCATCGCCGTGTACCTGGCGGTGCTAACGATGGTCATCAACCTCATCGTGGACGTGATGTTCAAGCTGGTCGACCCCCGGGTAGTGCTGAAATGAGCGCGGCCGGCCTGAACCCTGCCGCCGCGGCGGCCCCCGTCGCCCCCGCAGAGAAGTCCGAAGGCGTCTGGCACGCCGCCTGGCGCCGCTTCAAGGCCGACCGCGTGGGCCTGGTCTCGGCCGTCATCGTGCTGGCCTTCCTGCTGCTGGTGCTGCTGGCCTCGCTGGGCCTGGTGGCCAAGAACTGGCAGGCCGAGGTGGGCGTGGCCAATGCGCCGCCCACCTTCATCGGCCCCAAGCCGCCGGAGGCCACGGGCGCCATCGAGGTGCCCAAGGGCCCGAACGTGGACCTCTCCGCCGTGGACCCGCTGGCACCACGCTACGCGGAAATCGAAGAGGCAGCCAAGAAGTACCGCACCACCGAGACGCCCAAGGCCGAGACCCTGCCCCTGGGGGGCGACCGCCTGGGCCGTGACGTGCTGGACAAGGCCGTCAAGGGCACGCAGATCTCGGTCTTCGTGGGCGTGCTGGCCGCCGTGCTGGCCACGGTGATCGGCACCGTGCTGGGCGCGCTGGCCGGCTTCTTCGGTGGCAAGGTGGGCGACTTCCTGGAATGGCTCTACAACGTCTTCGAGGCCATCCCCGGCATCCTGCTGATCTTCGCGTTTGCCGCAGTATTCGGCCGCGGCATCGGCACGGTGGTGCTGATCCTGGGGCTGGCGGGCTGGACGGGGCTGTACCGCCAGGTGCGTGCCGAGTTCATGAAGCACGGCGGGCGCGAGTACGTGCGTGCGGCCGAGGCCATCGGTGCGTCGGCGTGGAGCCGTATGTTCAAGCACATCCTGCCCAACATCAGCCACGTCATTCTGGTGCGCATGAGCCTGCTGGTGGTGGGCTTCATCAAAAGCGAGGTCATCCTGTCGTACCTGGGTCTGGGCGTGGGCGTGGAGGATGTCTCCTGGGGCACCATGCTGGCCGAAGCACAAAGTGAGCTGATCCTGGGCCACTGGTGGCAACTGGCCGCGGCCACGCTGTTCATGGCCGTGTTCGTCACCGCGTTCTCGCTCATGGCTGATGCCGTGCGCGACGCGCTGGACCCCAAGCTGCGGGGGCTGGAATGAGCGCGGCCGGAAACACCCCCATGCTGCTGAGCATCCGCGACCTGAAAGTCGCTTTCCGCATGGGGCGCGTGGACGGCGTGGCACAGCGCGCCGAGGCCGTGGGGCGTGGCGCGCAAGGCGTGAGCTTCGACATCCCCGAGAACACCATCGTGGCGCTGGTGGGCGAATCGGGCTCGGGCAAGAGCGTCACCGCCATGTCCATCGTCAACCTGCTGCCCGACAACGCCGAGCGCGCAGGCCAGGTGCTGTGGCAAGGGCGTGACCTGCTCCAAGCCAGCCTGGCCGAGCTGCAGGCGCTGCGCGGGCGCGAGATCGCCTGCGTCTTCCAGGACCCCATGTCCTCGCTGAACCCGGTGTTCACCGTGGGCGAGCAACTGGCCGAGCCGCTGATCAGGCACAGAGGCCTGAGCAAGGCGCAGGCCTGGAAGCGCGCCGAGGAACTGCTGGCCGAGGTGGGCATCCCAGAGCCGGCGCGGCGCATGGCGTCCTACCCGCACGAGATGTCAGGCGGCCAGCAGCAGCGCGTGATGATCGCCATGGCGCTGACCTGCGAGCCCAAGCTGCTGATCGCCGACGAGCCCACCACCGCGCTGGACGTCACCATCCAGCGCCAGATCCTGGAGCTGGTGGGCAAGCTCAAGACCACGCGGCGCATGAGCGTGCTGTTCATCAGCCACGACCTGGGCGTGGTGGGCGAGGTGGCCGACCACGTGGTGGTGATGCGCAACGGCCTCATCCGCGAGCAAGGCCCGGTGGCGCAGATCTTCGCCAGCCCGCAGGACGACTACACCCGCGCCCTGCTGGCCTGCCGCCCCAGCCTGGAAGGCAACCCGGCGCGGCTGATGGTGATTGATGACCATATCGCGCAACAAGCGGCCCAGCAGGCCGGCGCCCCCATCCACGTGGTGCAGGCCCAACCCAAGGACCCCAACGCTCCCGTCGTGCTGGAGGTGCGGTCCCTTGCGAAGAGCTTCTGGCTGAAGAAAGGCCTCTTCGGCAAGCGCGAGTTCAAGGCCGTACAGTACGTCAACTTCCAGCTGCGGCGCGGCCACACGCTGGGCGTGGTGGGCGAGAGCGGCTCGGGCAAGACCACCATGGGCCTGACGCTGCTTCGCCTGCACGAGCCCACGGGCGGCGAAGTCATCTTCGACGGCAAGAACCTGCTCAAGCTGTCCGACCGCGAGCGCCAGGCCATGCGCCGGCGCATCCAGATCGTCTTCCAGAACCCGTACGCCAGCCTGAACCCGCGCTTCACCATCGGCCAGACGCTGATCGAGCCCATGGAGATCCACGGCATCGGCGCCAGCACGGCCGAGCGCGAACAGCGCGCCCGCGAGCTGCTGGCCAAGGTGGGCCTGGACGACCGCGCCTTCGGCAAGTACCCGCACGAGTTCTCCGGCGGCCAGCGCCAGCGCATTGCCATTGCGCGCTGCCTCACGCTCAACCCCGAGGTGCTGGTGCTGGACGAAGCCGTCAGCGCCCTGGACGTCTCCGTCCAGGCCCAGGTGCTGAACCTGCTGAAGGACCTGCAGGACGAGTTCGGCCTGTCCTACGTCTTCATCAGCCACGACCTGGCCGTGGTGCGCTTCATTAGCGACGAAGTGCTGGTGATGAAGGACGGCGTGGTGGTCGAACAAGCCAGCGCGCAGGAGATCCTGGCGCACCCGAAGCAGGAATACACCCAGCGCCTGCTGGCCGCCATTCCGCGGGGGTATCGGGCGGCGGGTTGAGGAGGCAAGTCGCTGTATTTCTGTAGCACCTTCTCGCAAAGGTTCCTCACCATGCTGGCCATACGCCTTCCCGACTCGAACGCGCGGTGCCGCAGCGCCTGGCGGGCTTTCTCAGGACACGGCTCTCAGGCCTTGAAGATCCACGCAGCTTGGGCGAACCCCTCGCAGGTGCCCGACTGGGGGCCTACTGGAAGTACGGGGTGGGCGATTGGCGCATCATCTGTGACATCCAAGATGATCGCATCGTCGTGCGCGTACTTCGCCTGGGCAACCGGCGCGAGGTCTATCGCTGAAGGGCCGTTGCAAGCCAAGCCGAAGGCCAGAGCCGGAACACGCTGGCGCAGGAAGCATGGGCTGAGCGCGTTGCGGCCCGAGGCCCGGACAAGCGGCTACACGAAGCCCCGGGCCCCATCGACGTGGGCCTCCCCGGTGCGGATCGAACAGTGCCGCACCCGGATGGCGTGGCGCAACGCGTCCAGCAGGCGAGGCGGGGTAAGGCCGTTTGATCTTCCGCCGATTCCTGTTCGTGATCCACCGTCAATCTAACCTTGGGGGGATTGACAGGCGAGGGCGCTGCGGGCAAAAAGCGGTCTGACTCGGGGCGTGTGAGCCGGATCTGAGGGGCGTGCGCATCCGCAAGAATTTTGACCGGATGAGCAAGGTGTTGCAATTCAGACTCTTGATTAGAAACGTGCTTCAGCATGCCTGTCCCTGATCACTTTTTTCGGCACCGGCTTGGTACGCGCCGCGTCAACGATGAGGTTGGCGATCAGGTCGCGCAGGTCGAATCGGTGGTTGAACCGGTAGGCGAAGGCTCCGAGGTAGGTCTGGGCGTACTTGCGGTACTTCAGCGCCTTGAAGGCGCCCGACATCATGGTCTTGAGGTTGCCCAGCACGGTGTTGATCCACTTGAACTCGGGCAGGTCCCGGGGCTTGAGTGCACCCACCACCCTGGGCATGTGGATGCATCCAGCGTCGG
>JBIKMY010000197.1:0-4735 GCA_044358945.1 Rubrivivax sp. | reverse complement strand
AGTCGCCCGGAAGCATTCGACGCAACATGCCTGAACCGATACCGGTCATGGTGCTGGCCCGCCTTGCCGTCGATCAGCGTCTGCAGGGTCGACAAGTGGGCGGGGCTCTGTTGAAAGACGCGCTACGACGCGCCGCGGCAGTGGCGCAGAACGTCGGTGTGCGCGCTCTGCTGGTGCACGCCCTGAACGAACACGCCCGACAGTTCTACATCCACTATGGTTTCGTGGCTTCGCCAGTCAACCCCATGACGCTGATGCTCGCGTTGCACACCAAGGGTGCGCACTGAGACTTCACTGCTGTCTGGGGGCGTACCTGGAAGCTGACTTCATGGTGCCTAGGCAGCACCCAGAATTGGTAATGGCAGCACGCTGGCTACCTTGTCGACCGCTTCGACCGCGAACCAGCAAGAGCCACGAATTCATCAAGGATCTTGCCCCAATCGCCAAACCCCGCGCTGCCATTTGGCAGCCGGAGTGCCTCGATCAACTACTTGCGTGATGTCAAACTGATTTGCCTTGTCGTGTCGCGCGGCTGTTCCGGCAGCCATGTGCAGCCTTCCTGGTCGGCCGACCTGCCAGGGCGAAGACAATCGGCCCAGCTACGTCGGAGCTCACATCTGAAACCCTACGACATCGAAGCGCAGCGCCTGAAGTCAGCGTGCCGCCATGGTGGCCGCCTCGAGGTTGGCGGCGCGCCTGCTGTGTCCGGGCTGGTCTGACATGGACGATACGCGCCGCCACAGCCCCGCGGCTGAACGTAACGCAGCGCCCATCCTGGCCACGCTGCAGCGCGTGCTGCCGCCGCAGGGCCTGCTGCTGGAGGTGGCCAGCGGCACCGGCCAGCATGCTGCGCTGTGCAGCTCCGGCCTGACCGGCTGGACCTGGTGGCCCAGCGAGGCCGATGCATCGGCGTTGTCGTCCATCCGTGCGTGGTGCGCCAGCCTGCCGCGCGTGCTGCCGCCGCTGCACCTGGACGTGCTGCAGCCGCACTGGCCATGCGCGCCTTCGCAACTGGATGCGATCTTCTGCGCCAACATGATCCACATCGCCCCTTGGGCGTGCTGCGTGGGCCTGTTCGAAGGCGCGGCGCGGCATCTGGCACCGCAGGGTTTGCTCGTCACGTACGGGCCGCATCTCGAAGACGAGGTCCCCACGTCACCCGGCAACCTGGCCTTCGACGCCGACCTGCGTGCGCGCAACGTCGCCTGGGGCCTGCGCCGCCGAGAGGACGTCGAGCAGGTCGCCGCTCAGGCTGGTCTGGTGCTGCGAGAGCGCGTGGCCCTGCCTGCGAACAACCTGCTGCTGGTCTGGGGCCGCAGCGCGGGCGCATGAACTTGAAGTACCTCCAGGGTTATCCGCAAGAGCTGCTGGCCCGCGTGCAGGACCTCATCGACACCGGCCGCCTGGCGGCCCACGTCGAGCAGCGTCACCCTGAGCGCCACGCCGTGCGCAGCGAACGTGCGCTGTACGACTATGTCTGCGGCTTGAAGGCGCGCCACATGAAGAGCGCGCCGCCTATCGCCAAGGTGGCGTGGGACCCCAGGTTGCAGATCGTGAAGAACGCGCTGGGCACGCACACCGCCATCTCGCGGGTGCAGGGCGGGCAGCTCAAGGCCAAGCGCGAGATCCGGATCGCGGCGCTCTTCAAGGATGCGTCGGCAGACTTCCTGCGCATGATCGTCGTGCACGAACTCGCGCATCTGAAGGAGCCCGCGCACGACAAGGCCTTCTACGCCCTGTGCTGCCACATGGAGCCCGACTACCACGCGCTCGAATTCGACTTGCGGCTGTGGCTCACGGCGCTGGAACTGCAAGCCCAGGCCCCATCAGGCGGTCAGCCGCGCGGTGCGGAAAGTGCCAGCTCTTCGGCCCTCAAGTCAGGCGCTCAAGTCCCGTTTTTCAGCTGAGATTGGTTTGTCTTCAGCCGCCGAAGTTTGCAAGCTCCGCCCACCATGGACCCCACGCTCGCTCCTGCTCTCGCCTTCCCGGTGTTCGTTCAGGGCCTGGCCCTGAGCTTCGGGCTCATCGTGGCGATTGGCGCGCAGAACGCCTTCGTTCTGCGGCAGGGCCTGCGACGCGAGCACGTGGGCAGCGTGGTGGTGTTCTGCGCGGTTGCAGACGCTGTGCTCATCGCGGCAGGTGTCTTGGGCATGGCGCAGGCTCTCGGGCAGAGCCCGAACCTGGCGCGCGCCCTGGCCCTGGCGGGCGCGGCGTTCCTGGCGGCTTACGGCTGGCAGGCGCTGCGGCGCGCACGGCAGGTCCACCGGCTGGATGCGTCGGCGGCTGGGTCGTCGTTGTCGCTGGCGGCGGCGGTGGCGCAGGCAGCCGCCTTCACGCTGCTGAATCCGCATGTCTATCTGGATACCGTGCTGCTGGTCGGCAGCATCGGCGCTCAGCAGCCGCCAGCACTTCAGGGCTGGTTCATCGCTGGGGCCGCCGGGGCCAGTCTGGTCTGGTTCTCGTTGCTGGGCTTTGGCGCTCGTTGGCTGGCGCCGTGGTTTGCGCGGCCGAGAGCCTGGCAGGTGCTTGACGGCTTGATCGGGGCGACCATGTTCGTGCTGTCAGCGCTGCTGGTGCGGCACGCGCTGGTCGGGATGTGAAGGGCAGGGCATGTGTGTCAGCCCAGTGCGCCGCCGGGGCTTTCAGTTTCAGCGCGCCGTGACAGCGGGTTGAATCCGGTTCACTCGCCAAACCGTCGTACCGACACTCGCGCAGGATTTGTCTTCAATCCGAGCGCAGTGGTCTGGCAGAAGCCTGAGGCTGCCGTCTCGCAGCCACGCCAGCGACGAAGCGACCGAAGGCGTCCAGCAGCGGCGCGGCGTCAAAAGGCGGGCCTTCGAGCAGCGCCAACGCCTGCGCGGTGGCTTCCAGTGTCGACACCTGATGGGACAGCCGTGCTGCGCGAATCGCGCGGTAGCGGGTGGGTGCCGGCGCCTCCAGCGAAAACCTCGGCAGGGCGGCCAGCGCGCTGTGCTCAAGCAACATCCGCAGGCTCTTGCGCCACGTCGCGTCGATGACCACGAGCCGCACCTGTGTGCTTGCAGTGTCTTCCTGTGCTTGCTGCACAGGCGGCAAGGGCAGCACATCGGGCGCCGGCGCCGCAGGCACGTCGGGATAGAGCAGCCGCGTCTGCCGCCCGGGGCGATGCAGCAAGGCCGCCAGTACCTCGGGCGCGAAGCGCTCGCCGACGACGACCTCGCAGTTCGCCAGCGACAGGCGCAGCAGCGCCACACTGTTCTTGGCTTGTCGCTGCTCCTGGGGGTGTTGCAGCACCAGCACCTCGGTGCGGTGCGGCGTGGGCCGCACCAGCGCGCACAAGCACATCACCTGGGGGCGCAGGCAGCGTGCGCAGATCGCCCGGCCAGATATTGACGAACCCTTCACGCGCGGATGGTCGCACGCCTGCCCGACCTAAGGGCTGTCTGGCGTTGACCCTCTCAGCGCAGCCAGCGCGCTGCGGCGTCCAGCAGCCCCTGGCGCACCCGCTGCTGGCGTGCCGGGTCGGCCTCACCACACGCCAGACGACACATCCAGTCCGTGGGTGATTCGAAGTCACAGTGCGACGCGTCCGCGATCAGCTCGTCGCGCCACAGCACCGGCAGCGCCGTGCCCCAAGGCGCGGCCACGGCCTCAGCGTTGCAGCGCGACGGCGGCGCTCGCAGCAGCAGCGCCTCGGTGCGCAGCCGGCGGGCCGCGGCCAGGCCCAGGTGCTCCGTCTCGCCAGACATCGCACGGTCGAACGGGTCCAGGCCAACATAGCCCACCACGCCGGGTGTGTCCGCCGCCAGCAGGCTGGACAGCCCCCCAGCGGAAAAGCCCACCAGCATGACCCGCTCCACGGGGCCGCCAAAAACCCCGCCGGCGCGCAGCGAGCCCACCAGCGCGGCCAGCGCCCGCGCGTTGCAGCGGAAGTCGAAGGTGCAAGGCAGGTCCGGCGTCAGCACCAGCACCCCCGCATCGGCCAAGGCCTGTGCATGGCCTGCCAGCGTCCGCCGGCTGCGGGTAAAGCCGTGGGAGAGGATGGCCGCTCCGCGCAGCGGGCCGACGGCGGGGTAGACGTCCAGCGTCACGCGGTGGCCGTCGACGGTATGGACCTGCGTCTGCGCGGTGGCTGGCACCTGCGTCTGCCCGGGGGACGCCGCTGTGGGTGTCGCCTGTGCCGCTGGGGTGCCCGTTGCAGCCATCGCCAACATCAAGGCAGCAACACCCACCAGCTTGGCGCAGGCCTGGCGTGCACGGTAGGTCAGCGTCTGCATGCCGGCATTGTCAGCCGGCGGTGCATTCCCCCCAAGATCGCCACCCGAGCCAGCGACCCCCAGCCGAGTCAGTCCGCCGTGATCTTCGCGGACTTGATGACCTTGCCCCAGTACTCCAGTTCCTTGCGCGTGTAGTCCCCCAGCTGCGCCGGGCTGATCAGTTCCACCGACGTGCCAGCCTCTTCGGCCCTGCGTTTGATGTCGGGCATGTTCAGGATCTTGCTTATTTCGGTGTTCAGGGTCTGCACCACCTCGGCCGGCAGGCCGGCCGGGCCGTAGAGCGCGAACCACGAATCCAGCGTAAAGCCCTTGAGCCCAGCCTCCAGGGCCGTGGGCACCTGTGGCAGCGCCGCCAGGCGGTTGGCGCTGGACACGGCCAGCGCCTTCAGCTTGCCCGACCTGACATGCTGCACCACCGAGGCCGGCGTGGTGATGAACAGGTCCACCTGCCCACCGATGAGGTCTTGCACGGCCGGGCC
>JBIKMY010000196.1:0-4745 GCA_044358945.1 Rubrivivax sp. | reverse complement strand
CGCAGCTTCACCTTCACGCACTACCTCATGGGTACGCTTGCCGTCATTGCGCTGATCGGCCGCATGGTGCTGATCTTCAGCCTGCTCATGCTCGTGCCTTTGGCGTTCGCCCTGAGTGGCGCAGACCCTGCGGAGAGGGCTTTTGCGGCGGCCCTGGCGATCACGTTCGCGGCGGGCGCACTCATGAGCCTGGCCACCCGGCGCTTCAGGCGCGAGTTGCAGCCCCGAGACGGTTTTCTGCTGGTGGGCCTGACCTGGCTGGTGCTGCCGGCCTTCGGCGCCTTGCCGCTGCTGCTGGCGCTGCCCGAACTGAGCGTCACCGACGCCTACTTCGAGGCCATGTCTGCCTTCACGGCCACCGGTGCCACGGTGCTGACGGGGCTGGACGATCTGCCGCTGTCAGTCAACGTGTGGCGCTGCTTCATGATGCTGGTGGGCGGGCTGGGCATCATCGTGCTGGCCGTGGCCATCCTGCCCTTGCTGGGCGTGGGCGGCAGCCAGTTGTTCCGGGCCGAGACAGCGGGCCCGATGAAGGACCAGAAGCTCACTCCGCGCATTGCGGATACGGCGCGGGCCATCTGGGTGGCCTATGCCATGCTGGCCGTCTCATGCACGCTGGCCTACCGCTGGGCGGGCATGAGCTGGGTGGATGCCTTCATGCACATGTGCTCCACCGTCAGCCTGGGGGGGTTCTCCTCTTATGACGCGAGCTTCGGCCATTGGAATTCGCCCCTCATCGAGAGTGTGGCGGTGGTGTTCATGCTGCTGTCGGGCATCAGCCTCACGCTGTACTTCCTGGCCTGGCGCTCGCGATCGCTGGCGCCCCTTTGGCGCAGCGTGGAGGTCCGTGCGTTCTACGGCGCGTTACTGGCTAGCATTGCGCTGATCGTCGCCTACCTGGTGATCAGCGGCACCTACCCCAGCGTGAGCGATGCCCTGCGCCACACGGTTTTTCACGTGGTATCGGTGGCCACCACCACCGGTTACGCCTCGCAGGACTATGCCCAGTGGCCCCTGTTTGCGCCGATGCTCATCATCTTGCTGGGCTGCTTTGCCACCTGTGCCGGCTCCACGGGCGGGGGGATCAAGATGATCCGCCTGTTGATCCTGCTGGCCCAGGCGCGCCGGGAATTGGTGCGCATCGTGCATCCACGGGCGGTGAACCCGGTAGTGATTGGCGGGCGCACGGTGAGCGATGCCACCGTGCAGGGGGTGATCGCCTTCATGATGATCTACGGCGTGACCATCGTGGGCCTGACCATGCTGCTGCTGTTCAGCGGTCTGGACCCGGTGACCGCTTTCACCGCCGTGGTGGCCTGCGTCAACAACATCGGCCCCGGTCTGGGCGAGGTGGGGCCGGCCACCAACTTCTCCGGCCTGACCGACTTCCAGACCTGGGTCTGCACCCTGGCCATGCTGCTGGGCCGGCTGGAACTGTTGTCGGTGCTGGTGTTGCTCACCCCCTCGTTCTGGCGGCGGTAGTCCCGGCCGCGGGTCCCTAGAATTCCGGTTGACGTTAACGTCAATCAAGGCCGAGCACGTGCCGGCCGTCGTCGATGCTGCAAGCGCAACAGGAGACCTGCCCATGCCCGCCCTGAGCTCGAAGATCAACCCCCGCGGCGAGGACTTCAAGGCCAGCAGCGCCGCCATGCAGGCCATGGTGCAGGACCTGCACACCCAGCTGGACCGCTCGGCCCTGGGCGGCGGCGACGCGGCGCGCGCCAAGCACACTGCGCGCGGCAAACTGCTGCCTCGTGACCGCGTGGAAGGTCTGCTGGACCCGGGCACGCCCTTCCTCGAAGTTGGCGCGCTGGCCGGCCTGGACATGTACGACAACGCCGCCCCGGGCGGCGGCATGATCGCGGGAATCGGCCGCGTCAGCGGGGTGGAGTGCGCCATCGTGTGCAACGACGCCACCGTCAAGGGCGGCACCTATTACCCGGTCACCGTCAAGAAGCACCTGCGCATGCAGGAGATCGCGCTGCAGAACCGGCTGCCCTGCCTCTACCTGGTGGACTCGGGCGGTGCCAACTTGCCCAACCAGGACGATGTGTTTCCGGACCGCGAGCACTTCGGCCGCATCTTCTACAATCAGGCCAACATGAGCGCCCAGGGCATCCCGCAGATTGCGGTGGTGATGGGCTCCTGCACGGCGGGCGGTGCCTACGTGCCTGCCATGAGCGACGAAACCATCATCGTGCGCAACCAGGGCACCATCTTCCTGGGCGGCCCACCGCTGGTGAAGGCGGCCATCGGCGAGATCGTGAGCGCGGAAGACCTGGGCGGCGGCGACGTGCATACGCGCCTGTCCGGCGTGGCCGACCATCTGGCCGACAACGACACCCACGCCCTGGCGATCGCGCGCTCCATCGTCGCCAACCTCAACTGGCGCAAGCCCCAGCAGATGCGCTTGGCCGAGCCCCGCGCGCCCTTGTTCGATACCCGCGAACTGCACGGCATCGTGCCGACCGACCCGCGCAAGCCCTACGACGTGCGCGAGGTCATCGCCCGCATCGTCGACGGCAGCGAGTTCGACGAGTTCAAGGCACGCTACGGCGCCACGCTGGTCACCGGCTTTGCGCACATCGAGGGCCAGCCCGTGGGCATCGTGGCCAACAACGGCGTGCTGTTCAGCGAGTCGGCCATGAAGGGCGCGCACTTCATCGAGTTGTGCTGCCAGCGCCGCGTGCCGCTGATCTTCCTGCAGAACATCACCGGCTTCATGGTGGGCCGCAAGTACGAGGCCGAGGGCATCGCCAAGCATGGCGCCAAGTTGGTCACGGCCGTGGCCACGGCCACGGTGCCCAAGTTCACCGTCATCATCGGTGGCAGCTTTGGCGCGGGCAACTACGGCATGTGCGGCCGGGCGTACTCGCCGCGCCTGCTGTGGATGTGGCCCAACGCGCGCATCTCGGTGATGGGCGGCGAGCAGGCAGCCAGCGTGCTGGCCACCGTCAAGCGCGACGGCATCGAGGCCAAGGGCGGGCAGTGGACGCCTGAGCAGGAGACGGCCTTCAAGCAGCCCATCCTGGACCAGTTCGCCCACCAGGCCCACCCCTACTTCTCCAGCGCCAGGCTCTGGGATGACGGTGTGATCGACCCGGCCGATACCCGCCGCGTGCTGGCCCTGGCCCTGAGCGCGAGCTTGAATGCCCCGATCCCCGAGAGCCCGAAGTTCGGCGTTTTCCGCATGTGAGGAGCCAAGCCATGCAGCAGATCTTTGACACCCCCGAGCACGAACTCCTGCGCGAGCAGATCGCGCGCTTCCTGGCTCGCGAAGTGGAGCCCCATGCCGAGGCCTGGGAGCGCCAGGGCATGGTGCCGCGCGAGGTGCTGCGCAAGATGGGCGACGCCGGCCTGCTGGGCCTGATGTACGCGCCCGAGCATGGCGGCGGCGGCGCTGACGCCATGACCAATCTGGTGTTTGCCGAAGGCCTGAGCCAGTGCACTTTCGGCGGGTTCATCGTCACGGTGCTGGTGCACACCGACATGGCCAGCCCGCACCTGCACCATGCCGGCAACCCCACGCAGCAGGCGCGCTGGATGCCGGGCATCACCAGCGGACGCACCATCACCGCGGTGGCGGTCACCGAACCCGGCGCGGGTTCAGACGTGGCGGGCATGAAGGCCACCGCGCGGCGCGAGGGCGACGAGTGGGTGATCAACGGCAGCAAGCTCTTCATCACCAACGGCGTGCATGCAGATCTGTACTTCGTGGCTGCTCGCACGGGCACAGCGCGGCACGCGATTTCCATCTTCGCGGTGGAGAAGGGCACGCCGGGCTTGACGGTGGGCCGCCAGCTCGACAAGACCGGCTGGCTGTGCTCCGACACCGCCGAGCTGCACTTCGACAACTGCCGCATCCCTGCTGACCAGCTGCTGGGCGAGGAGGGCAAGGGCTTCTACGCGGTGATGAAGAACTTCCAGACCGAGCGCATTGCCCTGGGCGCCATGGCCGTGGGCCACTGCACCCAGGCACTGAAGTTCGCTGTGGACCACGCCCGCACGCGCCAGGCTTTTGGCGGCACGCTGTGGGACAAGCAGGCAGTGCGCCAGAAGCTCGCGATGCTGGACGCCAAGACGCGCGCGGCCCGCGCCTACCTGTACCACTGCGCCTGGCGCGTCACCCAGGGACACGACATCGTGCAGGACGTCTCGTTACTCAAGGCGTTGACGGGCGAGCTGGTCAACGAGGTGACCCAGGGCTGCCAGCAGGTGTTTGGTGGCATGGGCTACATGCGCGGCATGGCCATCGAACGCCTGTGGCGCGACGCCCGCATCCTGGCCATCGGCGGCGGGGCCACCGAGGTGATGCTGGATGAGGCGGCGAAGAGGTATTGAGGTGGGACGCTGCCTGATCGAACAGACTCTCTTGCGACAGACCTCGCGGGGCCCGGGTGTGCCGGGGCCGTACTGCGCTCATGTCCCCCGCCATCGGCTTGGCGCCGATGGCTCCTCCTTGACTTCGCTTCGCACGACCCCAGCCCACCCGGACCTACACGGCATAGCCACACGCCCATGACCACACTCGATATCCAAATCCAGGGCCACGTCGCCCGTGTCTTCCTCAACCGGCCTGAGGTGCGCAACGCCTTCAACGACAGTGTCATCACCGAACTGGCCGACACCTTCACCCGGCTTGGGAACGATCCCGGCTTGCGCGCCATCGTGCTGGGCGGCCATGGCAAGGCGTTCTGTGCGGGGGCAGACCTGAACTGGATGAAGTCCATGGCCGGCTACGGCTG
>JBIKMY010000210.1:0-4450 GCA_044358945.1 Rubrivivax sp. | reverse complement strand
TCGCCCAGGCCTCAGGCATGGCGCCCTGGCTGTGGCGCCTGGGCTTCGCCCTGTTCACCTTCTTCGGCGGTGCGGGCCTGCTGGTGTACCTGCTGCTGTGGATCTTCGTGCCGCAGGAGCCCGCCTTGACCCCGCGCCGAATCGGCGCCTGAGTCCGCCCTTTCCCCTGTCCCTTTTCCCCCTTCCCTTCAGGCGCCGGTGGGGCCCTCCTCGACAAGGCACACTGGCAGCGGGCGTCATGCCTGCTGAGGGCCCTTCCCGTGCCTGCCATTGCTTTCGACAACACCTACGCCCGCCAACTAGAGGGCTTCCATGTGCCGTGGAAGCCCGCGGCCGTGCCCGAGCCTAGTCTGCTGTTCCTGAACCGGCCCCTGGCCGAGGAGTTGGGCCTGGACGCGGCGGAGGTTTCCTCCCCGGACAGTGCCGACCTGTGGGCCGGCAACGCGCTGCTCGAAGGCGCCGAGCCCATCGCCCAGGCCTACGCCGGCCACCAGTTCGGCGGCTTCTCGCCGCAGTTGGGCGATGGGCGCGCCCTGCTGCTGGGCGAGGTGATCGACCGCTGCGGGCGGCGCCGCGACATCGCCTTCAAGGGCTCGGGGCGCACGCCTTTTTCCCGTGGGGGCGACGGCAAGGCGGCCGTGGGGCCGATGCTGCGCGAGGTGCTGATCAGCGAGGCCTTGCACGCGCTGGGCATCCCCAGCACCCGTGCGCTGGCCGTGGCCGCCACGGGTGAGCGGGTCATTCGCGAACAGCTGTTGCCCGGCGCGGTGCTCACGCGCGTGGCTGCCAGCCACCTGCGCGTGGGCACCTTCCAGTACTTCGCGGCGCGGCGGGAGCCCGAGCGTGTGCGCCAGTTGGCCGATTACGCCATCGCCCGGCACGACCCTTCGTTGCGCGATGCCCCCGAGCGCTATCTCGCCTTCTTCGCCGCTGTCGCCCGGCGCCAGGTGGCGCTGCTGGCGCAGTGGATGAACGTGGGCTTCATCCACGGGGTGATGAACACCGACAACATGACGATCTCGGGCGAGTCCATCGACTTCGGCCCCTGCGCCTTCATGGAGGCCTACCACCCCGAGGCAGTGTTCAGCTCCATCGACCACGGTGGCCGCTACGCCTATGTCAACCAGCCGCATATCGCGCGCTGGAACCTCGCCCGCCTGGCCGAGACGCTGCTGCCGCTGATCGACGCCGAGCCGCAGCGCGCCGTCGAGCGCTCCACCGAGGTGCTGGACGCCTTTCCCGGCTGGTTCGAGGCGGCGCTGCGCAGCGGGCAACGGGCCAAGCTGGGGCTGGGTTCGGGGCCGTATGCCAAGCCAGCAGGCGGTGACGACCCCTGGGCCGACCCCTGGGCCGACAGCGACGACGCCCTGGCCGGCGACTGGCTGGACCTGCTGCAGCGCCAGCGCGTGGACTTCACGCAGGCGTGGCGTTTCCTGGCTGATGCCGCCACGGGCGCGGACGGGCGGCTGCGCGCGCTGTTTGGCGAGCCCTCCGAACTCGAATCCTGGCTGGCGCGCTGGCGTACCCGTCTGGCGCAGGCGGATGGCTTGGCGCCCGGCGCCGCCCGGCCCCAGGCGGCTGAGGCCATGCGCCGCGCCAGCCCCTGGATCATCCCGCGCAACCACCGGGTGGAAGAGGCCTTGGCCGCTGCGTCCGATCATGGCGACCTGGGTCCTTTCGAGCGCCTGCTGCAAGCGCTGCGCCGGCCTTTCAACGAGCACCCCGACGACGCCCCCTTCGCTGAGCCGGCGCCGGCCGCGGTGACCGCGTGCTACCGCACCTTCTGCGGTACCTGATTTCAAGCGGGCGCCCTTCCTGCGGCGATCGTTCACTCGTACGTGGCGAACCGAAGACCTTGAAATTCCCGCGGGTACTGCGGGAATTTCAAGGCAAAATTCCCGCATGATTGAACGTCGAGCGCTATCCGCCGAGGTGACTGATGCGCTGCGGCGCAGCCCTGCGGTCGTGCTGCTGGGTCCGCGCCAGGTCGGCAAGACCACCCTGGCCCGCAGTTTCATGCCCGCTGATGCTGCGCAGTACCTCGACCTGGAGGACCCGGCCGTCGAGGCCCGCATGGAGGACCCGATGACCCTGTTGTCGGGCATGCGCGGCCTCGTGGTGATCGACGAAGTGCAGCGGGCGCCCGGACTGTTCAAGACCCTGCGTGTGCTCATCGACCGTGAGGGCTGCCCGGCCCGCTTCCTGCTTCTGGGCAGCGCCTCCCCGGCGCTGCTGCGACAAAGCAGCGAGACCCTGGCTGGCCGCGTCGAGATCGTGGAAATGGCTGGTTTCCATCTGGCCGAGCTTGGTGGTTTGTCGCAGGACGAACTGTGGTTGCGCGGCGGTTTCCCGCGTGCGTTGCTGGCCGAAGATGACCAGGCGAGCCTGCTCTGGCGTCGCAACTTCGTGCGCACGGTGGTCGAGCGTGACATGCCGCAGCTCGGCATGAATGCGGCATCCCCAGCCATCCAGCGCTTCTGGGCCATGCTCGGCCACCTGCATGGACAGGTCTGGAACGCGGCGGACCCGGCGCGGGCCATGGGCGTGAACGAAAGCACCGTGCGCCGCTATCTGGACTGGCTGACGCAGCTCTACCTCGTGCGTCAACTGCAGCCCTGGCACGAGAACATCGGAAAACGCCAGGTCAAGGCGCCGAAGGTCTACATCCGTGACAGCGGCCTGCTGCACCAGGCGCTGGGTGTCACCGATGCAACGTCCTTGTGGCTGCACCCGCGGTGCGGCGCGTCCTGGGAGGGCTTCGTGATCGAGCAAATTCTGGCCATCGCGCGGCCTGATGAGGCCTGGTTCTGGGCAACGCATGGCGGCGCTGAGCTGGACCTGCTGCTGATGAAGGACGGCCGTCGCGTGGGCGTCGAGATCAAGCGCACGGACGCTCCGCGCCTGACGCCGTCGATGCGCTCTGCGATGACTGATTTGCGGCTGGACGCCCTGTACGTTGTTTACCCTGGGGAGCGTCGCTTGCAGTTGGCAGAGCGCACCGAGGCCGTGCCGCTCAGGGCCTTGCTGCCGGCCCCTTGACAAGGCACGACGAGCAGGCCCGTCACCGCCACGCAAACGCCGGCTGATCGAAGTGCGCCACCCGCGTGGGCCGGCCCAGCAGGCAGACCTCGCGGAACTGCAGCAGAAAGGCCGCTGTGGGCGCGGCGATCCAGCGCCGGCCCACGGGCATCCGCAGCACCTCCCGCTGGGTGGTTTGAACCAGGTTGAGGATGGGGGCGTCGGCCCGCGTCAATTCGCTGAAGGGGATGCGGTGCACGCTCTCCACTTCCTGCGCGTTGAGCTGCAGGTCAGGCGCTGCGTCCAGCCACATCACCACGGGCGTGATGAGGTAGCCCGAGCGCGTGGTGTAGTCGTCCAGCCGGCCGAGCACGGCGTCGGGGTCGGGCGTCAGCCCGACTTCCTCCTGTAACTCGCGCAGGGCGGTTTGTTCGGGGGTCTCGCCTTCATCCATCCGCCCGCCCGGCAGGGCCCATTGCCCCGCATGGCTGCGCAGCCCGCTGGCGCGGCGCGTCAACAGCAAGGCGGGCGCGGTGCTCCACCCGCTGTGATGCGGCAAGCCTTCCACGCCAGCGCCGTGCCCCTCCTGCGTCACTCCTACCACCACGGCGGCGCGCTTGCGTCCGTCGGCCGGCAGGCTCAGGTGCTCGAACGCGGCCAGGCGTTCGGCGATCTGGTGGCGCAAGGCGGGGGCGTGGAGCATCGGGGGAGGATAGCCCTTTGGCGGGCACCGGGGTCCGTCGCAGAATGCAGCCGATCTTCAAGGAGCCGCATCTGATGGACACCATGACCTCACCTCCCGAGTTTTCCAGCACCCTTGCCCGCTTTCGGGTCGACGGCCGCGTGGCCGTGATCACGGGCGGTGCCCAGGGCATCGGGCTTGCGGCGGCGCAGGCGCTGCATGAGGCGGGCGCCACGGTGGTGGTACTGGACCGGGACCTTGACGCCGCGCGTCAGGCTGCCGCTACCCTGGCTGGCAGCCACGCGGCCGAACTGGACGTGGCCGATGCCGCTGCCATCGAGCGTGTGTTTGGTGAGGTGGCGGCGCGGCATGGCCGCATCGACATCCTGGTCAACAACGCCGGCGTCTCCATCCGCAAGTCCAGCAAGGAGTTGTCTCTGGCCGAGTGGAACCAGGTGCTGGCTGTCAACCTCACCGGCTGCTTCCTCTGCGCGCGGGCTGCCGCCGCCGCCATGCCGGCGCAGGGCGGTGCGGTGGTCAACACGGCCTCGATCATGGGTCTGTCGGGCGCCGGCCCCTACCCCAACCCGGCCTACCACGCTACCAAAGGCGCGCTGGTCAACCTCACCCGCTCGCAGGCGGTGGAGTGGGCCTCGCGCGGCATCCGCGTCAACGCGGTGGCGCCCACCTGGACGCGCACGGGCTTCATCGGCGAGTTGACCGACGCCGTGCGTGAGCGCGTGCGTGCGG
>JBIKMY010000195.1:0-4757 GCA_044358945.1 Rubrivivax sp. | reverse complement strand
GCGGGCTGGTCCAGCGCCGCGATGATCTTGCCCAGGCGCTGCAGGTTGTCGGCGTAGTCGGTGATCACCACCGCGTTGCTGCCCGGGCTGACGTTGATGGTGTTGTTTGCCGTGATGAGGGGCCGCAGCACCGCCACCAGGTTGTTCGCGTTCTCGTAGCGCAGGCTGAAGATCTGCGTCAGCACCTGGTCGGCGCGCGCCGTGGCCTCGCCCACCACCACGGTGCCGGCCTGCAGCTTGGCGTCGGCCTCAGGCACCACCTTTAGCAGGCCCGCGCTTTCCACCATGGCAAAACCCAGCCCGCGCAGGGCAGAGAGGTAACTGGCGTAAGCCTCGCGGATGGTCTGGGGTTGTTCGCTGTAGACGGTGATGTTGCCCTTGACACGCGGGTCCACCGCAATCTGGCGCTCGATCATGGCGGCGAAGGCCCTTGTGACGGCCTCCACATCTGCGTTGACGAAGTTGACCGTGACCTTGGTGCGCGAGCGCATGGCCCGCGTGTCGGGCTGCACTGCGGTGGCGGTTGCTGGGGCGGTGGCGGGCGGGCTGACACCTGTCTGCGCGCGCAGTGCGCCCGGGGCCAGCACCCCGCTGCCTGCGCCAGCCCAGAGGGCGGCGGCCAGTGTGGTCAGGGAAAGCCGGGACGGGTTCATGCTCATCCGATCGAGAGGATCGACCGCGCACCGTCGCGCGTGCCGATGAGGTTCAGCAGATTCTGCAGCGCGGCCTCCTGGCCAGGGGCGGCGCGGGCTTCGCCGCGCAGGCGCAGCCGCGCGCCGGTCCACTGGCCTGAGCCGCTGAGCAGCAAGGCGCCGTCGGTGGTGCTCAGCTGCAGCGCGGCGGCGTCGCTGCCTCCGCTGCCAGCCGTGAGCGCCAGGCGGTAGCTGCCCAGGCGGGGCAGGGTGGACAGGCGCGAGGCGATGTCAGTCGCTTCCAGCAGCAAGGCGCCCTGCAAGCGAAACCGGCCCTCCACCCGCTGCAGCGCAAACCCAGGGCTGGACAGGCGCAGCAGGCCCGATGGCTGCAGGGTGTTCCAGGGCGTGCCCAGGGCGGTGAGCCAGGCCGCAGGCCACAGCAGGGCCGCACCACCCTGAGCGGGCTGCTCGGGCAGCGACAGGGTCCACTGGCCGATGCCGGGCTGCAGCCGCAGCGCCACGGGTGCGGGCGTCAATTCGCTGTGGCGCAGCGTCAGCCGGGGGGACGCCCCGTCCCAGCCCAGGCGCCAGCTCAACTCGCCCGGCACGGTCAGGGCGTCGCGGCTGCCCGGGCCGCCCGTCATGGTGACGCGGGCCCGGCCCGACCAGAGCGTGCCCTGGGCATGGCCCAGCACGACGCGCCCTTCGCTGGCCTGCACCAGCGCCCACGCGGCCCAGCGCGCCGGGGCGAAGGCGGCCAGCGCCGCGGCAGCGCCCAGCACGGCGCCGCCCCAGGCCCAGCGCACTGCCGGCGTCACGGCGCTGTCCCCCACTGCACGGTGACCGTTCCGCTCAGGCCGCGCTCGCTGCGGGCCAATTGCAGTTCCACCACCTGAGCCCGGGCCCCCGCGCGTGCCTCGGCCCACCAGGCTTGCAGCTCGGGGCCGCTGGCGCCGTCTACCGTCAGCACCGCGCGGTCTGCCTGGATCTGCAGCCGGCCCCGGGCGGCCAGCCGCCCCGTGGCCGCCTGCAGGGCCCGCTCCGCCTGCCCGGGGGGCAGGGCGGTGACCGTCTTGAGCGCCTGGGCCTCGGCCGCCTGGCGCTGCATCACCGCCTGCTGTTCCAGCAGTCCGGCCAGATGCTGCTGCGCCCCTTGTCCCTGTGCCAGGGGTTGCCGGATGCCCACCCACCACAGGGCCGCAGCACCCACCACCCAGAAGGCCACGGTCAAGGCCAGGCGCTCGCGCGGTGCCAGCGCTTGCCAACGGCCCACGATCGCAGCGCGCCATGCGGACCCCGTGAGCACGGCCTTGTCCAAAGTCTTCACGGCTGAGCACTCCGTGCGGCGGGGCCGCTGCGTCGTGTCAGGGTGAGGACCCCGCCCGCGGCTGCCACCGTCCAGCCCTGGGGCTGCAGGCGCTCGCCCATGGCCGCCACCTGGGCCGCGCCCAGGCTGGTGGCCGACAGGGTCAGGCGGCCGCGCTCGTAGCGCAAGGCTTGCGGGGGGGCCAGGCCCGCGGGCCAGGCCGCCGCCGCAGCCGACAGCGCTGCCTCCAGATCGGCCTCGCCCGGTTGGCCGGCAGCCTGGCGAAGCCGGTCCAGCTCGCGCTGCATCTGCAGCGGCGCATCCAGCACCACCCGGATCTGCGGATGCGCGGCCTTCAACAGCGCCACCTGTGCCTGCTGGGCGGCGCGCACGGCCTGCTGCTGCTGCCAGGACCACACCTGCAAACCTAGCACGTTTACCACCACGGCCGCGGCCAGGCCCAGGCGTACCGGCCGCCAGGCCGGGGAGCCGAATTGCCGCCAGAGCTCGCGCCCCAGGCGCAGGCCCCGGTGCCCTGGGGCGAGATCGAACTGGCGCAACTCCCAGGGGCTGCCGGCGGCCTGCAGCCCCGGTTGCCACTCTGGCACCACGGGCACCGGCCGTCCCGCCCAGGCCTCGGCCCGGACGGCGGCGGCCGGTGAGCAGGTCCAGGTGATGGCCAGGGCCTGCTGGGGCGTGTCGTGCGGGGCCTGCCCCGGCGGGTGCTGCCCGGGCTGGGTCTGGTGCCTCGCGCCGTCGCCATCCAGCGGCACGGCGGCCACGCCGCCCTCGTCGGCCCACACCAGTTGAACGCTGGCCGCCCCGTCCTCTTCGGCCTGCTGGAAATGGCCGCGCGGCGGCTGGCACGGCTCCCACAGGGGCACCACCCGGTCGATGTCCCGGCCGGCCGCTTCGACGGCCTGCAATGCGGCCCGCAGCGGCGCCTTGGCCAGCATGGCGATGGTGGCCGGCCGGCCTGGCCGGGCCTGCGGGGGCAGGGCGAAGTGCAGATGCTCCGGCTCTTCGAGCAGCTTGTCTTCGAGCGCGCCGGCCAGCGCGGCGCGCATGCGCCCGGCGGGCACCTTGGGCAGGTCCAGGCGGGCCCAGGACAGCGCCTGAGGCGGCACCAGCGCCACCAGGGTGTCGCAGCGCGGCCACAGGGCGGGAGGGTCTTCGCCCTGGCGGGTGACTTCGCGGCCATCGTCCGACAGGGCCCAACGCCACGGCAGGCCGCGCCCGCCCGCAGCCCCCGAATCCCTTCCCGGCGCATCGCTGGGCGCGGCGCGCGGGGGCATCGGCATGAGGACGACGAGGACGGACATGGCGCAGGTGTGGTGGGCGTCAGGTGACTTCGCGGCAGCAGCCTGCAATGAGGCGATGGTCTCCTGGCGCCCGGACTGTACGCCGGCCCACACCGCGACATCGTGACATCCGCAAGCCGTGATGCTGTGTGGCCTCAGTCCACGCAGCGTCAGTTTGTTCGGCGTCAGTTCGTGTTCGCTTGCAGGTTCTGGCGCGAACGCTGCACGGCCAGCACCTCCGCCACCCCACGACGGCGAACGAGCGAGGTTTCCTCCAGCACCCGGTCTTCCAGGCGCAGCCGGCCGCGCACTTCGAAGTACTGGCTGCCCACCGAGACCCGCGAGCCCTCCAGCGTGCTGCCTTGTGGCAGCAGTGCCAGCGCCTGGTCCAGCCGTTCGAAGGCCTGACGTTGGCGGGCTTGCACCAGGCGCTCGGCCGTGCCGGCGTCCACGGCCAGCACGGCCGCCAGCACCTCGCGGCTGGCGGTGTTCAGGTTCACAGGCGTGCGGGTGGGCAGCACGTCCACCAGGGGGCGCAGGGCCTGCAGCACTGCGGGTTCCAGGCCCAGCCAGGCCAGATGTTCGAAGCGCTGGATGGGCAGCACCCGTGTCGACTCGTCTGTGGCCGATGCGCCGTTTCCAGCACCGGGGGCCGACGCGCTGCCCGGGGTGGGGGCGGCCGTGCGTGCTCGCCACGCATTGGCCAGCCCGGTGGCGATGCGCGCGGCCTCGTCCTCGCGCAGCCCGGCGGTGGCGCACAGGCGGTTCAGCGTCAGCAGCTCCTGCGGCACGGCCCGGCCATCGTCGGCGAACAGGTTGCGCAGGTTGTAGCGCGCCTGCGCGTCGGTGATCGAGCCCGCCAGGAAGGCTTCCACCTCGCTGTCGGCGGTGGCTTCCCGGTTGGCGGCCAGGAAGCTGGACAGGCGCGCCTCGGCCAGCGGCGTGGCCCAGGGTTCGCCTGCGTGGTCCACGGCGCCGGAGCGGGCGTCCTCGCGCAGGATCAGCCGTGTCCAGTCCAGTGCGCCGGCCAGGATCCAGGCGGACTGCCCGCGCGACCGCTCGGCCGCTTCCACCTGCACGGCGCGCCACTGCAGCCAGACCATGCCTGCGGCCAACGAGGCCACCAGCGCCAGCAGCGTCATGGCCAGCAGCAAGGCGGCGCCCCGCTGGCGCAGCCCCGAAATGCAGCGCGGTGGCGTCATGGCTGCGGCGGCATGAGCAGGTCACGCGTGAGCGGGCCGGCGGGCAGGCCCAGCACCAGGCGCACGGCCTGGGGCAACCGTTCGTCCTGGGACGTGGGCAGGGCGCCCGGCGGGGCACCGGAGGCCGGGGGTGTGGGGGCCTCGGCGTTGCGGTCGCCGGAGGACTGGGCGTTGGTCCAGGCGTTGTCGCGGTAGAAATACAGCTGCAGGCTGGCCAGGCCCTCCAGCACCTTCACCGTCCCGGCTTCCTGGCCCACCAGTTGCTGGCTGCGCAGCCACGCGTCCTGCAGGTCGCCGGTGCGGATCACGCCCG
>JBIKMY010000194.1:0-4767 GCA_044358945.1 Rubrivivax sp. | reverse complement strand
CATCACCTGGACGGTCTGACGGCCGGATTCCCACAGCGTCTGCATCAGCTGCGCGATGCTGAGTTCCTTGTAGATGAAGGCGCCGATCACATAGGCTGCGGCCGCGGCCAGCACCGCCGCCTCGGTGGGGGTGACCACGCCGCTGAAGATCGCGCCCAGGATCAGCGGCGGCAAGGACAGGGCCGGCAAGGCGTGGGCCAGCGTGCCCCGGGCCTCGCGCCAGGAGGGACGCCTGGCCGAGCGCGGTAACTGGCGCCGACGCGCGGTCAGCGCGATGGAGATCATGAGGCCTGCCCCCACCAGCAAGCCCGGAACGACGCCGGCCAGGAACAAGCCGCCCACCGACACGTTGGCCAGGCTGGCAAAGATGACGAACGGAATGCTGGGCGGGATGAGCGGACCAACGGTCGCCGACACCGCCGAGATGGTGGCGGCATACCGCGCCTGGTAGCCCTCCTTGACCATCGCGCGGATCTCGATCACCCCCAGCCCCGCGGCATCGGCCACCGCCGAGCCTGACATGCCGGCGAAGATCATGCTGCCCAGGACGTTGACGTGCGCCAGCCCGCCCTGCACGCGCCCGACCATCAGCTTGGCCACTTCAAAGATCCGCTCCGTCGTGCCCCCGACGTTCATCAGATTGCCGGCCAGGATGAAGAAGGGGATGGCCAGCAGCGGGAAAGAGGTGGTGGTGGCGTAGGCGCGCTGGATGAAGATCAGCAGCAGGTCCGGCCCGGACGTGAACCACATCACGCCGATGGACACCAGAGCCAGGGCCCCCGCAATCGGGAACCCCAGCAGGATGGTGACGCAGATCGCCAGGAGGATGGTGGCAACAAGCATGGGCGACCTGCGCGGCCGTTCTCAGCCGCTCAGCCGCGCGCGGCGTTGACCATGCCGGTCCAGGCGGTCCAGGTCTCGTCGCCCAGGCTCTTGCGCAGCACCTCGTAGGCCGGGCCCATCTTGTCGCGGAACGGCGCCACGCTGGGCCGCGTGATGGCCACGCCTGCACCCTGCATGGTCTTGAGGTTGTCCTCTTCCCGCTCACGCACGGTCTTGCGGGCGGCCTGGCCCGCCACCACCGCCTCTTCGCTGATGATCTTGCGCTGCGCGTCGTTCAGCTTGCCTTGCCAGGTACGCTGGTTGGCCGTCAGCATGATCGAGGTGTAGATGTGGCGCGTCAGGGCGATGTGGCTCTGAACCTCGAAGAATTTGGCGGCAAAGGTGGTGCCGATGGGGTTGTCCTGACCATCGACCGTCTTGTTGGCCAGGGCCAGGTACACCTCCTGGAAAGCGATGGTCTGGGTGTTGGCACCCAGCGCCTCGAACGCAGCCTTGATGGCCAGCTCAGGCGGCACACGCAGCTTCAGCCCGCGCACATCGTCGGGCGTGTTGATCGCGCGCCGGCTGTTGGACAGCGCGCGGAAGCCCCATTCGAAATTGGCGATCCAGCTGAAGCCGACCGCAGCCAACTGGCGCTCGAGCCAGGCCCTGCCGGTCACGTCCAGAGTGCGATGGGCGTGCTCGTAGCTGTCGAACTGGTAGGGGATGTTGATGACACCCACCGCCTTCGAGATGGACTCGATGTTGGCCGGGTTCATCAGGATCATGTCGATGGCGCCCAGGCGGGTCTGCTGCGCGGTCTCGACCGGCGAGCCCAGCGCATTGTTCGGGAACAAGGTGATCTTGACCGCGCCGTTGGTGCGCTCGGCGATGCGCTTGACCATCTTGTCGGCCTCGATATGGACCGGGTGCGACAGGTCTGCCGGGTGGGTAAGGCGCAGCTCAACGGAAGCGCGCGACGGCTGAATGAACAGGCCCGCGCCGACGAGGGCGGCGGAGCGCTGCAGCGCAACGCGGCGGCTCAAGGGGCGCTTGAGGGGGGTCAGATGGCTCATCGCTGGTCTCCTGTAGGTGTGGATTTCGACGGTCGGATCATTTTTGCATGCAAGATTTTGGAGCGTCAACCTGGGGCATCCCCGGGGTTGGAAGGCGCTGAACGCTCGGCCTCCACCAACGTCTGCACTACCAGCGACAGGCCGGCACGCAGGTGCGACCGCAAGGCACCCGCGACGCCCTGGGGGTCTCGGGCGGTCATCCTTTCCAGCACCTGGGCATGCTCCTGGATGGCCTGGCGCCAGCGTTCCGGGCGCAGGTTGGAGGAATAGCGCGCCCGGTCGACCCGCAGCGCCAGCAGGTCCCACACCCAGGTCAGCACGGGGTTGCCCGAGCACTCGATGATCAGCCGGTGAAAGGCCTTGTTGGCCTCGAAGTAGGCCCGCAGGTCCTGGTCGGCGTGATGCCGCAACATGGTGTAGTGGAGGATGCCCAGCTCCGCCACCTGGGCGTCGGTGATCCTGCTGGCACACAGCTCGCCTGCGAGCGCCTCGATGGTGGCCACCACTTCCACCAGGGCTGCGGTCTGGGCCGCCTCCAGCGGCATCACCACGGGGGAACGGTTGGGCCAGACCTGCAGCAGGCCGTCCTGCGCCAGGGTCTTGATGGCCTCACGGATGGGCGTGCGCGAGACGTTCAGGCGCGCGCACAACTCGCGCTCGTTCAGGCGCTCGCCCGGCGCCAGCTCGCCCGTGACGATCATCGTCCGCAGTGCCTGCACGGCGTTGTTGTGCAGATCCCCCTTGCGAGCGGAAGCGTCAGCAGCCCCTGCCGCCGGCGCAGCGGCGGACCCCGTGACACGGGATCGTTCGGTCTTGCGTGAAGGGGATGAACTGGGCATCTGAGGTGTGTGGCGCAGCATCTGAATTTGACACTTTTTCCATTTGGTATGCAAGAATTAGCCATGAATCTCGAACCCATCTTCAAGCGGTTTTCCGTGTCAACCGGGGGCGCCCCGGCTCCTGTGGGGCTGGTGGGAGCGGGCGAATTCGGCGCCACCTTCGTCGCGCAGGCGCGGCGCATGCAGGCCCTGCGCGTAGCCGCCATCTGCGACCAGAACCTGCAGCGCGCGCAGGCTGCAGCCCACGGTGCGGGGTTTGACAGCAGCCAGGTCCAGGTCTGCGCCGACCTGCCAGAGGCCACGCGGGCACACGCGCAAGGCCGGGTGGTCGTGGTCGACTCCGCACAACTGCTGGCGCAACTGCCCACGGCCGCCGTGCTGGAGGCCACAGGTGACCCGCAGGCCGCTGCCGCCACAGCCCGCACCTGCCTGGAAGCCGGCCGCCATGTGGTGCTGGCCACGAAGGAAGCCGAGATCGTCGTGGGCCCGGAACTGGCCCGCGTGGCCGCGGACCACGGGGTGGTCTGCGCCCCGGTCGATGGCGACCAGCCCAGCCTCCTGATCGGCCTGGTGGAGTGGGCGCGGCTGCTGGGTCTGCCGGTGGTCGCAGCGGGAAAGTCCAGCGAGTCGGACTTCGTCTGGAACCCCGCTGATCACAGCATCACCGCCTGGGGCCGCAACACCACGGCGCCGGACTTTGGCGGGTTGTTCGTCCCCACGCCCGCCGATCAGCCCGGTGGCTGGGGCGGCACCTTGGCCGCCCGGCGTGACCTGCCCTTCGACATGACCACCGTGCCAGACCTCTGCGAAATGGGCATCGTGGCCAACCACACAGGCCTGCTGCCCGACTGCGAGTCCCTGCACGCGCCGCTGGCGCGGACGGTGGAACTGCCGTCCATCTTCAGGCCACGGGCGGATGGCGGCGTCTTGAACGGCCCCGGCCGGGTGGACATGTTCAATTGCCTGCGTCGGCCCGACGAGCTGAGCTTCGCCGGGGGTGTCTTCGTGGTCATCGAGGCGCCCGACCTCGCCACCGGGCGACTGTTCGCCGCCAAGGGCATGCCCACCTGCGCAGAAGGCCGTTATGTGCTGATCCACAACCCGGTGCACCTGCTGGGGGTCGAAGCCGCAATGTCGATGCTGGCTGCGGTGCAACTGGGCTGCAGCACCGGCGGCAGCCAGGTGCGCCCCGTGGTGGACCTGATAGGCCTGGCGCAGCGCAACCTTGAGGTGGGCGAAGCGCTTCACATCGGCGTGCGCCACGTCATCGATGGCCTGCAGCACGTGCTGCGGCCGGCTCAAGCCCTGGGCGACGACACTCCCCTGCCCTACTACATGGCCGCTGGCACCCGGCTGGTCAGGCGCGTGCCGGCAGGGCAGCCGCTGCGCTGCGGCGACGTGGCCATGGACAGCACCAGCGCACTGAGCCGCCTGCGCAAGGCACAGGACCAGCATTTCCTGGCGAGGCAGGCGTCCGCCTGAGCCCAACGGCTGGTCAGCCACCCGACAAGCCCCCACGCCAAGTTCACCCGGGAACCCACGATGGACAAGGAAGACCCAGCTGCGCAGGAACCGGTCACCCTGATCGACGCGCACCATCACTTCTGGAACCTCGACCAGAACCCCTATCCCTGGCTGAGCGATCACCCCGAACCCCACTTCTTTCTGGGCAACTACGACGCGCTCAAGCGCAACTATCTGGTGGTCGATTACCGGCGCGACAGCGCCGCGCACCGCGTGATCGCCACCGTGCACTGCGAAGCCGAGTGGAGCCGAGACGACCAGGTGGGCGAAACGGCCTGGCTGGACGCGCTGCATCGCCAGGAAGGTCTGCCCACCGCCGTGGTGGCCCACGCATGGTTCCACACGCCCAACAGCCAGGAAGTGCTGGCGCGACAGGCGCAGTACCCGATGTTGCGGGGCATCCGTTCCAAGCCCGTGACCGCACTGCGGCCCGACCTGATGAAAAAGGGCCTGCCCGGCAGCATGCAAGACCCCCGTTGGCTGGAGGGCTACGCGCGTCTGCAGGA
>JBIKMY010000193.1:0-4770 GCA_044358945.1 Rubrivivax sp. | reverse complement strand
TGGTCAACATCGACGCCACGGTGCAGAGCATCCAGCAGGCGCTCAAGGAGGCCGAGATGATGGCCGCCTGCAAGATCACCAGCGTCTACACCGGCATCACCGGCAGCCACATCCGCGGGCAGAACTCCACCGGCATGGTGATCGTGCGCGACAACCGCGAGGTCACGCCCACCGACGTGGCGCGGGTGGTGGAGACGGCCAAGGCCATCAACATCCCCAACGACCAGCGCCTGTTGCTGGTGGAGCCACAGGAATTCATCATCGACGGGCACGAGGTCAAGGAGCCCATCGGCATGAGCGGCAGCCGGCTCGAGGTGCGCGTGCACATCGTCACCGGCGCGCAGAGCGCGGCCGAGAACATCGTCAAGTGCGTGCGCCGCTGCGGCCTGGAGGTGGAGCGTCTCATGCTCAACCACAGCGCCAGTTCCTGCGCCACCCTGACCGAAGACGAGCGCCAGCTCGGCGTGGCGGTGGTGGACATTGGCGCCGGCACCACGGACGTGCAAATCTACACCGAGGGCTCGGTGCGCCACACGGCCACCATCCCCATCGCGGGGGACCTCATCACCAGCGACATCGCCATGGCGCTGCGCACCCCCACCAAGGATGCCGAGCAGATCAAGGTCGAGTTCGGCGTGGCCAAGCAGCTGCTGGCCGACCCGTCGGAGCAGGTGGAGGTGCCGGGCCTGGGCGACCGCGCCCCGCGCATGCTCAGCCGCCAGGCTCTGGCCGGCGTGATCGAGCCGCGCGTGGAGGAAATCTTCTCGCTCGTGCAGCAGGTCATCCGCGACAGCGGCTTCGAGGAGCGGCTTTCCAGCGGCATCGTGCTGGCCGGTGGCTCGGCTGTCATGCCCGGCATGGTGGAGCTGGCCGAGGACATCTTTCTCAAGCCCGTACGCAAGGGCCTGCCCACCTACCAGGGGGCGCTGTACGACATGGTGGCCAACCCGCGTTCGGCCACCGTCATGGGCCTGCTGGAGGAAGCGCGCATCGCGCGCGGCCGCGGCCAGAAGGCGGCCCGTCAGGCCGGCTCGGTGAAGACCGTGCTGGGCCGGGCCAAGGATTGGTTTTTGGGAAATTTCTAGTTTCGAAGGCGGCGCCGGGATCGGAGAACAACCACCCACCCGGCGTCATGTGATGGCAACGTGATGGCAACTGCTGGAAGGCAAGGAGAGTGAAGATGGCAATCGAGATGATCGAAGAGTTCGACCAAGGCACGCAGATCAAGGTGATCGGTGTGGGCGGCGGCGGCGGCAATGCCGTGCAGCACATGATCGGCCAGGGTGTGCAAGGGGTGGACTTCATCGTCGCCAACACCGACGCACAGGCCCTGAACCGCAGCAGCGCCAGCACCCTGGTGCAACTGGGCAGCACGGGCCTGGGCGCCGGTGCCAAGCCCGAGGCCGGCCGCGTGGCGGCTGAAGCGGCCATCGAGACCATCCGCGGCGCGCTGGACGGCGCGCACATGCTCTTCATCACCGCCGGCATGGGCGGCGGCACCGGTACCGGCGCCGCCCCGGTCATCGCCCGCGTGGCGCGCGAGATGGGCATCCTCACCGTGGGCGTGGTCACCAAGCCTTTCGAGTTCGAGGGCGGGCGCCGTGCCAAGCAGGCCGAGCAGGGCGTGTCGGAGCTGGAAGCGAACGTGGATTCGCTCATCGTCGTGCTCAACGAGAAGCTGCTGGAGGTCATGGGCGACGACGTCACCCAGGACGCCGCCTTCGCGCATGCCAACGACGTGCTGAAGAATGCCGTGGGTGGCATCAGCGACATCATCCACATGGATGCCTTCGTCAACGTGGACTTCGAGGACGTCAAGACGGTGATGAGCGAGCCGGGCAAGGCCATGATGGGCACGGCGATTGCCACTGGCCCGGACCGCGCCCGCAAGGCCGCCGAGCAGGCCGTGGCCTGCCCGCTGCTGGAGGGCATCGATCTGTCCGGCGCGCGTGGCGTGCTGGTGCTGATCGCGGCCTCGCGCTCGAGCTTCAAGCTGAGCGAGTCGCGCACGGCCATGAACACCATCCGCATGTACGCCGCCGAGGATGCCCATGTGATCTTCGGCGCCGCCTACGACGAGAGCCTGGGCGACCAGCTGCGCGTGACGGTGATCGCCACCGGCCTGTCGGGCGCTACGCGCCGGCAGCAGGCGCCCATCACGCTGGTGCAGGCGGCCCCGGCGGTGATGCAGCCGGTGCTGCGCACCGGCACCGACAACATGCCCATCCTGGGTTCGTCCATGGCGATGTCGCCCGCGGCCGGCCAGCCTGCCCAGCCGATGCAGGCCGACTACTCGTCCCGGGAAACCCCCAGCGTCTGGCGCAGTGCCCGCACCAAGGTGGAAACCCTGGCCAGCAGCGGCATGGACGAGATCGAGATCCCGGCCTTCCTGCGCAAGCAGGCCGACTGAGGCGCCTGGTCTTCGTCGCCCCGCGGCATGCGCCGCGGCCCGGACGCCTTCACCCGGGCCGTGTCACCGCCGCAGGGCTGTGGTTCCGTCACTCAGCCTTCCCGCCCGCCGCGCCCAGCCATCGCGCGGCGGGCTTTTTCATGTCCCGTCCATGACCTCACCCGTTCAACGCCCGGCCGTCGTCCTGCTCAGCGGCGGTCTGGACTCCACCACCGTGCTGGCCATCGCCAAGGCGCAGGGGTTTGCCCCCTATGCGCTGAGCTTTCGCTATGGCCAGCGGCACGAGCAGGAACTGCGCGCGGCCGAGGCGGTGGTGGCGCGCATGGGGGTGGCGCGTCATGTGGTGGCCACCATCGATCTGCGTGAATTCGGCGGCTCGGCCCTCACTGCGGACATCGCGGTGCCCAAGGGGCGCTCGGGCCCCGAGATGTCGCACGGCATCCCGGTGACCTACGTGCCTGCGCGCAACACCGTCTTCCTGAGCTTCGCCCTGGCCTGGGCGGAGACGCTGGGCGCCAGCGACATCTTCATTGGCGTGAACGCGCTGGATTACTCCGGCTACCCCGATTGCCGGCCCGAATACATCGCCGCCTTCGAGACCCTGGCCCGACTGGCCACCAAGGCCGGGGTGGAGGGCGCGCAGCGCCTGAAGATCCATGCGCCGCTGATGCACTGGCACAAGGCCCGCATCATCCAGGAAGGCCTGGCGCTGGGGGTGGACTACGCGATCACCAGCAGCTGCTACGACCCGGCCGAAAATGGTCGCCCCTGCGGCGAGTGCGATGCTTGCGCGCTGCGTGCCAAGGGCTTCGCCGAAGCCGGGCTGGCCGACCCACTGCTGCTGCACCACGGCCTGGCCTGAAAGAGCCCATGGCGGCTGCCCTGCGGGACCGCCCCGACAATACCGCCCCATGAACCTGCCCGTCGCCCTTGTCATCTACGC
This sequence comes from Rubrivivax sp., assembly GCA_044358945.1. GTDB lineage: Bacteria > Pseudomonadota > Gammaproteobacteria > Burkholderiales > Burkholderiaceae_C > Rubrivivax. The sequence goes on along the minus strand of JBIKMY010000193.1, from coordinate 1,417 downwards.
CGCGGCCATGACCCTGGCCAACCTGTCCGTGGCCGCCTTCGGGCCCAGCGTCACGGCCCTCAATGCCTTTGTCCTGATCGGCCTGGACCTGGCGCTGCGCGACTGGCTGCACGTGCGCCTGAAGGTCTGGCAGATGGGCGCCCTCATCGCCTTCACAGGTGTGCTGACCTTCGTGCTGAACCCGGCGGCGGGCAAGATCGCGGTGGCTTCGGCGGTGGCCTTCACCGCGGCGGCGCTGGTGGACTGGGCCACCTTCCTTCGGCTCAAAGGCAGCTGGCTGCGCCGCGCCAACGGCTCCAACGTTGCCGGCGCCGCCGTGGACTCGCTGCTGTTTCCCACCATCGCCTTCGGGGCGCTGATGCCGCAGATCGTGCTGGCCCAGTTCGTGGCCAAGGTGGCCGGTGGCGCGTTCTGGGCCTGGTTGCTGGCCCGGGTCTCCCGGGACGGGCTGACCGGTCCCAGGAACTGAGCTGTTGCCCGGCCTCGTTCGCCTTCCGCAGGAAACCAACATGAACCTTCGCAAGTCCGGGTGGCTGGCCACGGCGGTGGCCGTCATCGCCTGGGGCGCGGGCGCCACGGCCCACGCCCAGGAGAAGTTCACCTTCCTGACCAACTGGTACGCCATTGCCGAGCATGGTGGCTTCTACCAGGCCATCACCCAGGGCCTGTACAAGAAGGCGGGCCTGGACGTGACCATCAAGATGGGCGGGCCCCAGGTCAACGGCATGCAGCTGCTGGCCGCGGGCCAGGCCGACTGCTACCTGGGCTTTGACGTGCAGACCATGAAGGTGCGCGAACAGGGCGTGGAAGCCGTCACTGTGGCGGCAGTGTTCCAGAAGGACCCGCAGGTCATGATCGGCCACCCCGAGGTCTTCAAGAAGATGGAAGACCTCAAGGGCAAGACCATCCTGATCTCGGGGGACGCCCGCACCAACTACTGGCCCTGGTTGCGAAGCACCTACAACCTGCAGGAGTCGCAGGCCCGGCCCTACACCTTCAACATCCAGCCTTTCCTGGTCGACAAGAACATCGTGCAGCAGGGCTACCTGTCCAGCGAGCCCTATGCCATCGAGAAGAAGGCCGGCTTCAAGCCCACGGCACTGCTGCTGGCCGACCACGGCTGGCCGCCCTACGCCTGCACCATCGTGTGCATGGAAAAAACGCTCAAGGAGCGGCCCAAGGCCGTGGCGGCTTTCGTCAAGGCCTCGATGGAGGGCTGGAAGAGCTACCTCAAGGGTGACCCGACGGCGGCCAATGTCATGATCAAGAAGGACAACCCGGCCCTGACCGATGACGAGATCGCGGTGGGCATTCGCCTGATGAACCAGCACGGCCTGGTGGCCGGCGGCGACGCCGCACGCCTGGGCATGGGCACCATCACCGAGGCACGCCTGAAGAAGACCTACGACATGATGGT
>JBIKMY010000192.1:0-4781 GCA_044358945.1 Rubrivivax sp. | reverse complement strand
TGGCGGCGGCCCCGGCATGGTGATGCTGGCCGAGCCCCTGGAGCGGGCGCTGGAAGCGGTCAGGGCCGAACGCGGCGAGGCTGCTGCCGTGCTGCACTTCACGCCGTCCGGGCGCCGACTGGACCACGCGCTGGTATCGTCTCTGGCGCAGGGACCGGGGGCCGTCATGATCTGCGGACGCTACGAAGGCGTGGACCAGCGCGTCATCGACCGGCACGTGACCCTGGAGATCAGTCTGGGCGACTTCGTCTTGTCGGGCGGGGAACTGCCGGCTCTGGCGCTGCTGGACGCCGTGGCGCGACTCCAGGAGGGCGTCCTGCAGGCGCCTTCCCACCAGCAGGACAGCTTTTCCGACGGCCTGCTGGAAGGGCCCAGCTACAGCCGGCCCGAGGTGCTTGCCGACGGGCGGGCGGTGCCGGAGGCGTTGTTGTCCGGACATCACGGCGAGATTGCACGCTGGAAACGCCAGCGTTCACTGGAGTGGACCGCCCAGCGCCGCCCGGACCTCATCGAGGCTGCACGCTACGCTGGCCGCTTGAGCTTGCAGGACGAACAGTTCCTCGCCGGGCTCGGTCTATAATCCGGAGTTTGCGATCCTCTGACGGTTTCGCGGTCAGGTCTGCCCATAGGGCGCCTTTCTGCACCTGTGAGACGGTGTCATCTGGTGCGGCTTGCACCGGGTTCAGCGTCTCGCATCACTCCAACATCCCCGTGCAAGATCGCGCAATGGAGCCCGCATGGACCTGATCCAGACCCTCGAGAAGGAAGAGATTGCCCGCCTGGGCAAGACCATCCCGTCCTTCGCCCCCGGCGACACCGTGATCGTCAGCGTGAATGTCGTGGAAGGTACGCGCAAGCGCGTCCAGGCCTACGAAGGCGTGGTCATCGCCAAGCGCAACCGTGGCCTGAACAGCAGCTTCATCGTCCGCAAGATTTCCAGCGGTGAGGGCGTGGAGCGCACTTTCCAGCTTTACAGCCCGCTGATCGCCGGCATCGAGGTCAAGCGCCGTGGCGATGTTCGTCGCGCCAAGCTGTACTACCTGCGCCAGCGCAGTGGCAAGTCTGCGCGCATCAAAGCCAAGTTGGACTGAGCTTGGGCGCGCCATCGGCGCGCCGCGCGCCTGATTCCGCCGTGCAGCCCGCCACATCGGTCGCTCGGCCCCGAATCGTCGATCCCAAGGCCGTACCGGTCGCAGGTACCGATGGGCATCTGCCCGCGGTGCCTGCGCATGCATTGACGGCACACCTTCTGCGCAGCCGGTTCGCGTCTGCTGGCGTGTGGCCGGCCGAGATCGTGGGTGACGGCGTCCAGCAGGAGCGGGCGCCTTCACCGGCCTCAGTGCTGGTACCGCTGGTGCAGCGGGACGACGGCCTGCATGTGCTGCTGACCCGTCGCACCGACCACTTGCACGACCATGCAGGCCAGATCAGTTTCCCCGGCGGGCGACAGGAGCCCGAGGACGCAGACGAAACCGCCACTGCGCTTCGTGAGACCGTGGAAGAGATCGGCTTGTATCCGCAGCATGTGGAAGTGCTGGGCCGGTTGCCTGTCTACACCACGGTCACGCGCTTCGTGGTGACGCCGGTGGTGGCGCTGGTGCATCCCCCTTTCGAGTTGCGCCTGGATGCGTTCGAGGTGGCAGAGGCCTTCGAGGTCCCGCTGCCTTTCCTGATGAATCCAGCACACCACCATCGCCACGTGTTCGAGGTGCCGGGGGCGTCGCGGCAGTTCCTGTCCATGCCCTGGCACGCCGAGCAGGCCGGCGGCGGGACGCGCGAATTCTTTATCTGGGGTGCGACGGCGGCGATGTTGCGCAACCTCTACGCCTTTCTGCGCCAGCCCCACAGCCCGTGAGGCTCGGCCTGGGCGCTGTGGCGCCCGCCAATGGCTATCATCTGCGGCCCATGAGCTTCTTCGCCGTGCTCCTCGCCCTGCTGATCGAGCAGGTCAAGCCGCTGCCCCGTGGCAACCGCGTGGGCCACGCCATGCGCGCTTGGGTCTCGTGGGTGGCGCGCACCCTGGACGCCGGCCAGCGCCGCCATGCCCGGATGGTGTGGGCCGTTGCCGTGCTCGTGCCCACGGCGCTGGCGGCCCTGCTGTACCTGCTGGTGCGCCAGTACAGCCTGTTGCTGGCCATCGCCCTGGATGTGGCGCTGCTGTACCTGACGCTGGGATTTCGCCAGTTCAGTCACTACTTCACCGACATCCGCGATGCCATCGACCGCGGTGATGAGGCGCAGGCCCGGGCGTATCTGGCGCAGTGGCAGCAAGTCGATGTCGCCGACCTTCCACGCACCGAATTGCTGAGGCAGGTGCTCGAGCATGCCCTGCTGGCCGCCCACCGGCATGTCTTCGGAGTGTTCTTCTGGTTCGTCGTCCTGTCCGCGCTCGGCTTGGGGCCGGCCGGGGCGGTGCTGTACCGGATGGCCGAGTTCGTCAGCCGTCACTGGATGGGATTGCAACAGCGCCAGGACACCGAGCTCAACGAGCATCTGCCGACCTTGGCCCGAACGCTGTTCACCGCGATCGACCATGTGCCCTCGCGCCTGACGGCGGCCGGTTTCGCGGTGGTGGGCAATTTCGAGGAGGCTGTGAACGCCTGGCGCCGCGAGGCTTCTGGCAGTGCCCAGCGCAACGAGGGTGTGATCCTTGCCGCCGCGGCCGGTGCGGTGGGCGTGCAGATCGGTCCCCTGTCGATGGCCGGCAACGCCGGCGATTCCCCGGACGATGGTCTTTCGGAGCCTGCCGGCGCGAGAGCCGAGCCCCGCTTGCTGCCCCCGCAGGCCGGGCACCTGCAGAGCATGGTGGGCCTGGTTTGGCGGTCGGTGGTGCTGTGGATGCTGCTGGTGGCCTTGCTGACGCTGGCCAACGTGCTGGGTTGATCAGACGATGCCTGCCGTGAACCTTCGCGCGCAACCGGCGGAGCCTGGGATGCCGGATCGGGGCCGCTGAACATGGCCACGTCCTGGAAGCCCCCCATCCTCGGCGGACGGCCGACGCGTACGGCGCCGCCGGGCACCGAGCCGGCGCCGTCAGGCCCATCGACGCCCGGCCCCGGCGCGCCCGCTGCCCGGCCGTCACCCACGGTGGCTGCCCGACCCTGGACGCCCCCCAAGGCGATCCCGCCGCAGGCCGCTCCCGCCGCAGGCAGTCCGCCGCCGCCAGAGGCCAAGTACCCAGAGGCCAAGCTCCCAGAGGCCAAGCTCCCGGAGGCCAAGCCGCCCGCGACCAGGCGTGCACCGCTGCCCAGCCTGGCGGAACTGGGCGCCTTTGACGGGGTGTCCGGCCCGCCGCCGCCCCGCCGCTCGGGGCGCCTGTCTGAGGAAGATCTCCGCGGCTTGAGCAGGCCCGCCAAGGTGCCACCGCCCCCCGGCGCCGCCGCCGCACACGTGGAGCCGGCCGAGCCGGTCAGACCGGCGGCCGTGCCGGCCCGTCCGCTGCCTGCCGCGGCACCGTCACAGACCCCGCGCGCGGCCGAGCCGGCCCGCCTGAGGCCGGATGCCGACCCGAGGGCGCAGGCCGAGGCCCGCGCGCAGGAGCAGGCGCTGGCCCGTGCGCGGGAGCAGGCCCTGGCGGCTGCCAGGCAGGCCGAGGTGGCGCGTCGCGCTGCGATGCAGGGCCAGGCGGAACGCGCGGCCCGACCTGCGGGACCGATCGCTCCGCCCCTGACCTCCAGGGAGCCCCTGGCGCGCGCCGCGATGCCCCCTGCCACTGCGCCGGCAACCCGTCCATCCGCCCCTGGCCAGGAGGCGGCCGCCCGCAAGACGGTGCCGGCCTTCAACGTGGCCTGGGCGGATCTGGATGCTGCGGTCCAGGCGGGCTGGATACGCAAGGAGGCCGCGCACGCGCTGTGGGCCCGCTGGCTGGCACGCAAGCCGCTGACCCACACGGAGGATGACGGCGGCCCTCAGGCGCCGCTGCCGCCCCTGCCCACGTCGCCCGAGCAGGCCGATGCACAGGCTGCGTCAGGGCCACCCGCGGCACCGGACGAACGTCCGTTGCCGCTGTCGCCGCCCGTCGCTGCATCGCCAGAATCCTCTGCACCCGCTGCACCCGCTGCACCCGCTGCACCCACGGCCGCGCCTGCGCCCGTGTCTGGGCCTTCCCCCGCGCCCTCTCCGGTGCCACCTCCGCCTGCCGCTGCGGCATCCGCGGCGCCGCCCGCCGCAGCGGCCCAGGCGCCGGCGCCCTCATCGGCCCCCGTCCAGGAGCCTGCTGGGGCGCGGCCGCCCGCCCAGGCAGTCCGGCCCCCGGCGGCGTCGGTGCCGCCAGATCCTTCCGCGGAGCCGCCCACCGCTGCAGATCCATCGCCTGCGCCGCAGGCGTCAGAGGCGGTACCGCCCGCGCCGCCTCCTGCAGCGCAACCCGAGGTCATCGACGTCGAGGTGCTGGAGCCCTTGGAGGACGCCCAGGCGCGCCGGGCTGCGGAAAGAGCGGCCCAGCCGGCGCCGGTCATCCAGGTGACCGATGTCATCCAAGCCTTGCCGGCGAAGTCGGCGCGTCCACCGGCACCGCGCTGGATCGTCGGTCAGACCTTGATCGCCATGTTGGCGGGTGTGGTGGCTGCCGTCTCGGCGGGCTTGGGTCATGTGCTGTTCGGTCCGGCCGGCGCTGCACTGGCCGCGGTGTTCTGGGCCGCGGTGGCCTGGCGCAAGACGGTGCGGTTCCAAGCGGAGGGCCAGGAGGTGCGTGCCCTGCTGGGCGCGCATCTGGTGCTGCCCTTGCTGGCCATTGCCGTGTGGCAGGTGCAGGAGGCCGCGGGCTGGTGGCCGCCCGCCAA
>JBIKMY010000191.1:0-4804 GCA_044358945.1 Rubrivivax sp. | reverse complement strand
GTAGCGCCGGCCGTCGGCCGTCTCACCCACCACGGGGCAGTAGTTGGCCAGGCAGCGCTTGGACGGACCCAGCGAGTTCGGCTTGCCGGGCTCGGGGTCGAACCACATGATGCCGTTGTTCAGCAGTACGCCCGTCGAAGGCGACACCACGCGCGAGCCGAACAGCGACAGCAATGTCTGCGTGACGGCACAGAAGTTGCCGTGCCGATCCACCACGCTGAAATGCGTGGTGCAGGGCGGCGCCTGGGGCGACTCATGGTCGCCCATGTCGTTCAGGCGGGTGCGGAAGGCGGCATCCAGGGCCTGGGCCATGGCGACGTAAGCGGCAGCGTCCGGCCCGCCCTGCGCGGGCTGCAATACCCTCTCCAGTTGCTGCAGGGCCTGGGCCAGTGACGGGCCCCCGGTCAGGCCCGGGGCTGCGTAGACGTGCCCGCCGCGGTAGGGGATGGTGAGCGGCTCCACGAACTCCGCACGGTAGCCGGCCAGGTCGTCCTCGTGCAGGCAGCCGCCCTTGGCCTGGATGTCGCGTGTCAGGTCGCGCGCCACCTGGCCCTCGTAGAACTCGCGCGGGCCACCGTCGGCCAGGCGCTGCAGCGTGGCAGCCAGGGCGCGCTGGTCCAGACGGCGTGCCGTGGTGGCCGCCCAAGTGCCGATGATGGGCCAGAGGCCTTCGTCCAGGAACATCGCGGCGGCATCGGGGTCGCGTGCCAGCGGCTTGGCGGTGGAAGCGGTGACCAGGGCCGAGTACCAGTCCACGATCATGCCCTCGCGCGCCAGCGCCACGGCCGGCGCCACCAGCTCCGCCCAAGGCCGACGGCCGTAGGCGCCGTGCGCCAGGCCCATGCCGTCCACCACGCCGGGAATCGCCACAGCGGTGGCGCCCTGCACGTTACGGTCGTCCACCACCAGCGGCCAGGGGAAGAGGTCCGAGGTGCGGCCGTCGCCTGTGAGCGGATAGTCGGCCGGGTTCAGGCGGCGCGGCGAGCGCATGCCGAAGTTCACCACCCGGGCCCGGCCTTCGTCCGTGCGCCACAGCACCATGCTGCCGCCTGCGGCCACGCCGCTCATCCAGGGCTCCACCACCCCCAGGGCAAAGGAAGTGGCCACAGCGGCATCCACAGCATCGCCGCCTGCAGACAGCACCGCCGCGCCCACGTCAGCCGCGCGGCGGTGCTGCGAAGCCACCACGCCGGCCTCGGTGGCCACCACGTGCTTGCGGATGTGCTGGGAATTGGAGAAGTTGTCGGTCATGGAGAAGTCTTTCGGGTTCTGGTGTTCAAGACGATGTTCGCACGGGGCACCAAGCGTGGAGGTGGCCCCATTCAGCCGGCACCGTGAGGATGTCCAAGGTCTCAGGCCCTGCCATAGCCTCGAAGGCGGATGACCGCGCCCACCACCAGCCGGACAGCCGGGACGATGTGTCCGCTTCCATGCCCGCTACGCCCTCGCGTTGCACACGGCCTCGAGTCGATGCCCCTCGGGGTCCACGACGAAGGCCGCGTAGTAGTGCTCGCCGTAGTCCGGGCGCAGGCCCGGCGGCCCGTTGTCGCACCCGCCGGCGGCGAGGGCTGCGGCGTGGAAGGCCTGCACTGCCGAACGACTCTCGGCCGCAAAGGCCAGGTGAAAACCCGGGATCACGGGCACCGGCGCAGTCACCTGCTTGATGCAGAGCTTGTCACCCGAACCGGGCGGGCCGTAGCCGACGGCCTGCCCGTCCTCTCCGGCGCGCAAATCGGTCCACACCCGCACGTATCCGAGCTGCGCGAGCACGGCGTCATAGAAGCGCGCGGCGCGGTCAATGTCCAGTGCGCCAAGGGAGAGGTGGTGGAGCATGTGGGGCTTCAATGGCCTATGGATGAAGGTGCCGCCGCAGGGTGGGACGCAGCCGCGAGACTTTCAGCGTCCGCAACGAACAACTGGCTGCGGTGACCGCGCCGGTTCCAAGTGCTGTTGCACCACCTCGCCCACGGAGTCGGCACACAGGCGCCATCATGCGCCAATCGTCGCCGGTCGCACCATCACCCTCTTGTTGGGGTCGAACACGCTCAGTTCCCGGTCGCCCCAAGGCATCACCTGCGCGGTCACCTGCAGGGCCGCTTCTGCAGACGCGATGTCGTGCGTGACAGGAACACGTTACCCCGCGGGGAGCAGTCGCCCTCGTCCTCGATCAGGAACAGCGTGGCACCTTCGGGCGTGCTGATGGAGATGAACCAAGGCAATCCCGGCCCGTGCTGGTGTCGCCAATCTTCGGCAAAGCCGAGCCTGGCGTACCAGGCGGCAGCGGCCGGGGCATCGACAACTCGTAGCGTCGGGATGGCTTCGTGGGGGTGGGCCACAGGCGTCTCCACTCGTCTGTCAGTTAGCAGAAAAGAATGCATTCTGGATACTCATAGCTGAGGTGGAAGATCGCAGGCTGAAGAGCGCGCGCCGAAGGCGATGGTGATCTCTTCGCGGAAGGCGGTCTGATCGTCGCGGTCGCGCGGGAAGCCGATGCGCGTCGCCGACGCAGACCTCACGGCACAGTCGATCAATCAGGTCCATGGTTCGATGGCTGGTGGGTTGAGAAGCTTGAGCAGGATGTGCCGGTTGAAGGGGCCAACATAGCCCGTGACGACGGCTACGCTCCGGTAGCCGAGCTGGCCGTAGACGGCCGCCACGCCGTCGTCCAGCGTCTCGATGAGGGCGTCGCTACAGCCGCGGTGTATCGCCTCAGACTCCAAGGCCTGCAGGATGCGCCGCGCCAGACCCTGCCGCCGCAGGTCCTCGGCCACCCAAAGGTGGCTCACGAACAGACGCCGGTATTCGGTGCGGCCCGTCCCGCCCGCGACCACGCGGGGGCCGTCACGCACCAGGCAAGCGATGGGCTCGGCGTTCCCGTCACAGGCCTGCGCGCGACCGTGGGAGAAGACGCCCTCAGCGATGACCTTCAGCTCATCCTCGGGCGCGTGGGCGACCAGGGTCCAGGCGAGGGGCATGGGTGCTATTCGTGCCCCTGCACGATGCGGAGCAGCACCGACGCCACCACAGCCCCCTTGCGGCGGCAGATGGAACAGTCGCAGCGGCGGGGGTTGACGATGCCTTCGGGCAGCGACAGTTCCAGCGCCACGCTGCCGCAGTGGCAGGACAGCCGGTGCAGCGGCTGGATGTCGACCTCGCCCACTCGACGGATGCCCATGCTCGTGCGCTCCTGAAACGGCCTGCTAAGCCCATGTCCTTACACCGACACAGCTTAGCAAAGCGGCTGCGTCATCTTCCGGGCCATGGACATCAGCCGACGCCAGTGGATGCTGGGCACTGCCGCAGCGCCTTTCTTGCCCGTGAGCCCAGTTCAGGGCCAGGTCTCCGCTCAGGCTGAAGCGAGACCCTCGGGCGTCACCGAAGACGACACCTGGCTGGACCGTGCCCGCCAGCGCAACGTACCGGTACACATCCGCTGGCCTGCCGAGACCGTGCCCATGCCGCCAGGCGGCCGGCCGGTGATGTTGTTCTCGCACGGCCTGGGCGGAACGGCGGCGGGCGGCGAACGATGGGGTCAGGCCTGATGCGCGGCGGGCCTTGTGGTGGTGCATCTGCAGCACCCGGGCAGCGACCTCGAGGCCGTGCGCAGGGTGGCGCGCAGCTTCAGCGACCAGGCAGGCCTGCGCCGGGCTGCCGGGCCCGAGCAGCTGCTGGCTCGGCTTGAAGACGCGGTCTTCGCGCTCGACGAGATGCAGCGCCGACAGGCCACAACGCGCAGCTCGTGCTCGAAGATGCCGACCACATGACCTTCGCCGGCCGAGACCGCTTGACGCGGGGACAGATCTGCGGACGCGAGGAACTCGACCGCTTCGGTGACACCAACGCGCTGGACTTGCTGCGACGCCTGCCGGGCGTCAACGTGGGCTCGGGCGGGCCGCGGAAGCGGGGCTTGGGCGCGGGCTACACGCAGATCCTCATCAACGGAGTCCCGGCGCCGCAGGGCTTCAACCTCGACCAGCTGAGCCCGTCGCAGATCGAGCGCATCGAGGTGCCGCGCGCACCCACAGCGGAGCAAAGCATGCAGGCCGTGGCCGGCACGATCAACATCATCCTGAAGGAGGCGCCCTGCAGCTGCGCTCGGTGGGTGGGGGCCAGGACGATGGCCTCACGCAGGCGGGCGCCGGGGCGGCTGGTCAGCCCCTGAGATCGCCCGCCATCTGGTCATCAAGCACTGGGCCCGGCGCCGCTGTCGGCCACCACCAGCGCTGCGAAATGCGCCGAGGCCTCCATCAGGTGGGCGCGGCGGGTTTCCTCGGTGGGCAGTTCCGCCCCCAGCGGGCCGTCCAGCACCAGGCAGGCCAGGCCGTGCACATGCGCCCAGTGCATGCTGGCCAACGCCTGGCTGAAGTGACCGTCGTGCACGATGCGCACCAGCCGCTCGCACTCGGCTCGGGCGCCTTCAGCCGCCGCCAAGGCGCGGGGAAAGCGGGCGGCATCACACAGTTCGGGGCGGAACATCACGCGAAACACCGCCGGGTGTTCCAGCGCGAACCCGAGATAGGCCTCGGCCGCCCGGCGCAGCACCTCCGGTTTGCCGCCTTCGGCCGCGGCATCGTTGGCCAAGGCCATGCGACGAGCCAGTACCTCGAAGCCTTCGGTCACCAGTTCGGCGACGATGGATTCCTTGTCGGGAAAGTGGTGGTACGGCGCCTGGTGCGTCACCCCCGCACGCCGCGCCACCTCTCGCATGCTCAGTGCCGCCAACCCGCCTGAGGCCAGAAGCTCACGGCTGGTTTCCAGCACACGCGCCCGCAGCGTCGACGGCCCGCCAGGGGATGCCGCCGCC
>JBIKMY010000190.1:0-4805 GCA_044358945.1 Rubrivivax sp. | reverse complement strand
TCCACGGCCACGCGGGTGATGGGCAGGGGGTGGCACAGCGGCACCAGGTCGGCCGTCCGCTTGGCGCCCTGGATGGCCGCGATGCGCGCAATGCCAATGACGTCGCCCTTCTTCGCGCGGCCCTCGGCCACCAGGGCGAAGGTCTCGGGCTTCATCTGGATGGTGCCGCTGGCGCGCGCCACGCGGTGGGTGACGTCCTTGCCCGCCACGTCCACCATGTGGGCCTGTCCCTGGGCATCGAAGTGGGTCAGGGGTGAGATAGGGATGGCGGCATCGGTCATGACGGACAACGAATATGGGCAACAAGGTGGCAATGAGGCGGTGTCATCATAGGGGCGTGAAGAAAGCCCTTGCCGCCCTGCTCAGCGCCAGCCTGGTGTTGTCCACCCCCTGGGCACAGGCCCAGGTGCGCCTGCCGTCGCTGGGCGATTCCGCCTCGGAAGACCTGCCCGTGGGCGCCGAGCGCCGCCTGGGCGAGCAGATCATGCGCGAGATCAAGCGCGACCCGGCCTACCTGGACGACCCGGTGCTGCTGGACTACGTGCGCTCACTGTGGCGCCCGCTGCTGCAGGCCGCAGGCGCGCGCGGAGATATCGGCCCGGAGATCGAACAGGCCTTCTCCTGGAACCTCTTCCTGGTGCAGGACCGCAGCGTGAACGCCTTTGCCCTGCCCGGCGGCCACGTTGGCGTGCACCTGGGGCTGATCGCCATCACCGCCACGCGCGACGAGTTGGCCGCGGTGCTGGCGCACGAGCTGTCACACGTCAGCCAGCGCCACATCGCGCGCAGCATCGGCAGCGCCGGCCGCCAGGGGGCACTGGGCGTGGCCGCCATGCTGCTGGGGGTGCTGATCGCCGCACGCAGCAGCAACCCCGACGCCGCGCAGGCCGCCATTGCGGGGGGGCAGGCGGCGATGATGCAGGGCCAGCTCAACTTTTCACGCGACATGGAGCGCGAGGCCGACCGCATCGGCTACGGAGTGTTCCGCGACGCCGGCTTCGCCGCGCCCGGCATGGCCGCGATGTTCGAGAAGCTGGACCAGGCCAGCCGCCTGAACGACAGCGGCGGCTTCCCCTACCTGCGCAGCCACCCGCTGACCAGCGAGCGCATGGCCGAGGCGCGCTCGCGCCTGACCGATCCCAGCGCGGCGACCGGCACCGGACGCGACGCCCTGCACGAGCTGATGCAGGCCCGGGCCCGGGCTTTGATGGACCCCACCGTCGATCAATGGCGCCGGCTGGTGACGCAGGCGCAGTCACCTGCCGGGGCGGCTTCGGCCGGGGCCCTGTACGCCGGCGCGCTGGCGGCGGCGCGGCTGGGGGACCACCGCACCGCCGCCGTGCTGGGCGAGGACCTCACCAGAACGTTGGGCCCGGGCGGTGCGGATTACCCCGCCGAGGCGGCCGCCGGCCCGGCCCCAGACACCATGCGCACCCGACAGGCGGCTCAGCTGCTGGCGGCCGAACTCGCCCTGGCTAGGGCAGACCCCTCTGCCGCCCTGACAGCCCTGAGTGCGCTGACCTCCGCGCAACGGCCCAGCAGGCCGGCAAGTCCGGGCGCCGTGGCCCCGACCCGGCCAGCAGAGCGTTCGTTGCTGATGCTGCGAAGCGAGGCTGCGCTGGCAGCGGCCTTGAAAGCCCACGCGCGGGCGGACCGCAGCCAGGACATCGCACTGCGTGAGACGCTGGAGGCTTTGCAGACCTGGGTGGCGGAGCACCGCGACGATGCGGCGGCCTGGCTGCTGCTGGCGCAGTCCAGCGACGCACTGGGCCTTCAGTTGCGTGCCCTGCGGGCTCAGGCGGAGGCGCGCGCCGCAGTGGGCGATCTGGACGCCGCTATCGACCGGCTACGCGCGGCGCAGGCGCGCTCGCGCACGGCCAGCGCTGGCGCGGACTTCATCGAGGCCTCGATCATCGACACGCGCCTGCGCGAATTGCAGGCCCTGCGCCGCCAGGAGATGGAGCAGGCGCGGTCCCAGCGCGGGCCCTGACAAGGGCCAAGGCGTCTGGTCAGCAGGCGCGTGCCAGCCCGCGCATTCGGGTTACCTCGGTGGGCCTGAGCCCTTCCCAGCAGCCTTGCAGGGCATTACCATGCGCGCCAGCGCAAGAACAGGGCCGTCAACCCTGGCGTTCAACCCCCATCACACCACCCTCAAAGATCCTGGAGAAACCGATGGCAACTGCAAAGAAAGTCGCTGCAAAGAAGCCCGCCGCCAAGGCACCGGCCAAGAAGGCTGCCGCAAAGCCCGCCGCCAAGGCCGCACCGGCCAAGAAGGCAGCCCCTGCTACGAAGGCCGCACCCGCGAAGAAGGCAGCTCCCGCCAAGAAGCGCACCCCCAGCGCTGCCTTCATGAAGCCCATGACCCCCAGCGCCGCACTGGCCGCCGTGATTGGCAACAAGGGCATGCCCCGCACCGAAGTGACCAAGAAGGTGTGGGAGTACATCAAGAAGAACGGCCTGCAGGACAAGAACGCCAAAACCATGATCAATCCCGACGCCAAGCTCAAGGCTGTGCTGGGCAAGGATCAGGTCTCGATGTTCGAGATGACCAAGATCATCAGCGGTCACCTCAAGTGATCGCTGGCGGTGCCCGGGCCTTGCCCGGCACCGTCCACCCCACGGGCCCGCGCCATCACGAGCCCGCAGAAAAATCCACCGTGGCAAACGTCACGGTGGGTCCTTTACTTTGTGGGCCTGGCCGCGGCTGCGGCCCGATGGTCGCGGCTCAGCCCCCCGCCAGCCTGCGCTCCAGGAAGTCCAGCCGGTCCTGGCCCCAGAAGAGCTCGCCGTCCACCACGTAGCTGGGCGCACCGAACACGCCGGCGTCCACCGCCCCCTGGGTGTCGGCTTCGTAGCGCACCTGAACGGCTTGGCTGTGGCCATCCTCGATGCGCGCGCGCGGCAGGCCGCAGCGCTCCAGCAGGCTGGCCAGGGTGGCTTCGTCAGCGATGTTGAGCTCTTCCGCCCAGCAAGCCGACAACAAGGCGCCGGCGAAGTCCATCGCGGCATCGGTGCCGTCGTGCTGGTCCACCGCGAGGATGAGCTTCGCGGCATCGTCGCCCTGCACCGGGAAGTAGCGCGGGTGCAGGTTGATGGGCAGGCCGAGCCAGCGCGCAAAGCGCTCCAGTTCCACCAGGCGGTAGGCCTGGCGCTGCGGCGCACGCTTGGACAGCGGCAACCCACCGGACACCGGAAACACCCGGCCGCCCAGGTCAATGGGCATCACACGGATTTGCGCCCCGGCGGCGCGGGCGATGCGGTGGAACCGGGCATGGCCCAGGTAGGCCCAGGGCGACTGGGGCGCGAAGTAGTAGTCGACGGTCAGGGACAAGAGAACTCCTCCTCGGGGGATGCGGACCGCCGCGATGGAAACCCCGCGGTCGGTCGATGGTCAGCTGCGCGACCGAGTCTAGGCCAGACCTTCAGAACGCGCTGACACCGCAGCGTCACATGCCTACCGGCGTCTTGCGCAGCAGCGGCGCCAGAAAGCGCCCGGTGTGGCTTTGGGCGCAGGCCGCCACCACCTCAGGCGGGCCTTCGACCAGCACACGGCCGCCGCCGGCACCGCCCTCCGGACCCATGTCGATCAGCCAGTCGGCCGTCTTGATGACGTCCAGGTTGTGCTCGATGACGACGATGGTGTTGCCGGCTTCGCACAACTGGTGCAGCACGCGCAGCAACAGGCCGATGTCATGGAAGTGCAGCCCGGTGGTGGGCTCGTCCAGTATGTAGAGCGTACGGCCGGTGTCGCGCTTGCCCAGTTCCAGCCCCAGCTTGACGCGCTGCGCCTCGCCGCCAGACAGCGTGGTGGCACTCTGCCCCAAACGGATGTAGCCCAGGCCCACATCCAGCAGCGCCTGCAGCTTGCGCGCGATGGCCGGCACGGCGCTGAAGAAGGCGTGCGCGTCCTCCACCGTCATGTCCAGCACCTCGTGGATGTTGCGGCCCTTGTAGAGGATCTCCAGCGTCTCGCGGTTGTAGCGCTGGCCGGTGCAGGTATCGCAGGGCACGTACACATCGGGCAGGAAGTGCATCTCCACCTTCAGAACGCCATCGCCCTCGCAGGCCTCGCAACGCCCGCCGCCGGCCGAGGCTGCGACGTTGAAGCTGAAGCGGCCCGCGCCGTAGCCGCGCTCGCGCGCGGCGGGTACCTCGGCGAAGAGTTCGCGGATGGGCGTGAACAGCCCCGTGTAGGTGGCGGGGTTGCTGCGCGGCGTGCGGCCAATGGGGCTCTGGTCCACGTTGATGACCTTGTCGAAGGCCTCCAGGCCCTCGATGGTGTCGTGCGGCGCGGGCTCCACGTGGCTGCCGTAGAGCTTGCGCGCCACGGCGGCGTACAGGGTGTCGTTCACCAGCGTGCTCTTGCCCGAGCCCGACACGCCCGTCACGCAGGTGAACAGGCCCACGGGTATTTCCACGGTCACGTTCTTGAGGTTGTGGCCGCGCGCACCCTCGATGCGCAGGGCCTGTTCGGCCGCGCCTGCACGGGGGGTACGCCGGGCTGCGGGCACCTCGATGCGCAGCCGATGCCCCAGGTAAGCGCCCGTGAGCGAGGCCTCGTCAGCAGCCACCTCATCCGGCGTGCCCTGGGCCATCACCCGGCCACCGTGCACGCCCGCACCTGGGCCCATGTCCACCACATGATCGGCCGCGCGGATCATGTCCTCGTCATGCTCCACCACCAGCACCGAGTTGCCCAGATCGCGCAGGCGCTGGAGGGTGCCGATCAGGCGCTCGTTGTCGCGCTGGTGCAGCCCGATGCTGGGCTCGTCCAGCACGTACATCACCCCTGAGAGGCCGGAGCC
>JBIKMY010000410.1:0-2583 GCA_044358945.1 Rubrivivax sp. | reverse complement strand
CTGTACCTGGTGACGCAGTTCTGCTTCGAGGCCGCGCCCATCATCGCTTGGGACCAGCGCTTGCAGTCTGAGGGAAACCGACTTCCCATCGTGATTGGCGTGCCTGGCCTGGCCACCATCAAGACCCTGATGGCTCACGCCAAGGCCTGCGGTATCGGGCCGTCGATGACCTTCATCGCGAAGCAGGCAATGAACGTGGCCAAGTTGCTCACCGTCTCCGCCCCCGACAAGTTGGTTACCGAACTTGCCGCGTACAAGGCCCGCGACCCGAAGTGCGGCATCAGCGGCGTGCACATGTACCCGCTGGGCGGACTTAAGAAGACCTCCGACTGGTCCTACGCCGTGGTCGACGGCCGCTTCGAACTAAATAGCAAACACACGGGATTCGAAGCGGCCATGCCAGGCTGACAGGCTGCCGAAGTCTGCACACCGCGGCGGCTGGGTTAGCGGACGCGGCCTGCGACGCGTGGTGCAGACAAAGAACGCCCCATTACATGAGCTGTCAATGTCAGACCGACAAGCCCCATCACACTCGGCCGAGGAACCTCAATGACCCCTTGCGAGCCCGCTGCGGATGAACCGGCGCTGCCCGCCGGCACCTATCGTTTGACGCGCCGGGATTGGGTCAAGTCCACCGGCGTTGGAGTCTCCGGTGCCGTCTTGGCAGGTCTGGCCCCGGCGGCCACCCCAGCAGCCGGTGCTGTCTACCCCGAGCAGCGCATTGCCGACTTGGGCGCGCTGAAGCCCGATGTGGCGGTGGCATTCACCTACCCCGACGCCTCTTCTCCCGCGGTGCTGCTGCGCCTGCGCGGGCCTGCCGCTGGTGGTGTCGGGCCGGGCCAGACAGTGGTGGCGTTCTCGCAGCTGTGCACGCACAAGGGCTGCCCGGTCAGCTACAAGCCTGAGCGCAAGCTGCTGATCTGCCCATGTCACTGGAGTACCTTCGATCCCGCCAAGAGCGGCCAGATGGTCATCGGCCAGGCAAGCCAGCCGCTGGCCCAGATCAAGCTGCGCATCGACGGCAACGCGGTGTTTGCGGTGGGTGTGGAAGGCCTGATCTTCGGCCGTCACACCAACATGCTCTGACGTCGGTTCAGGTGAACCTGGATTTCAGCCCATGAGCTTGCCCGCCGAAGACCGGGTGCCGATCCCGCCTAAGGAAGCACGGCGCTTCTCCACCGTTTGTCAGTTCTGCATCGTCGGTTGCGGCTACCAAGTCTACAAGTGGCCCGTTGCACGCCGCGGGGGGGCGCATCCTGACGATAACGCCTTCGGCGTTGACTTGCGCAAGCCGCAGCCCGCCTACGGCACCTGGACATCGCCTAACCAGCACACGGTAGTCACCGACCGCGACGGCAGTCGCCACCACATTGTGATCCTGCCGGACAACGATTGCCACGTGAATGAAGGCATGGCATCGGTGCGCGGCGGCGGCTTGGCCAAGACGCTGTACGCGCCCGACCAACCCACGCGCGTGCGGCTCTCGCACCCCTTGCTGGACCAGGGGCAGGGCCACGCCAAGGTCGACTGGGACGAGGCGGTGGACCTCGGCGCGCGCGTCATCAAGGCAGTCATCGACCGCTGGGGTGCCGATGCGGTGGGCATGAAGTTCTTCGACCACGGAGGCGGCGGCGGCGGCTTCGAGAACAACTGGGCCGTGGGGCGCTTCTTCTTCACTGGTGTGGGCACACGCACTGCAAGCATCCACAACCGGCCCGCCTACAACAGCGAGGTGCACGCCGCCGGTGATGCCGGCGTGGCTGCGCTGACCAACGCGTACCTCGACGCACAACTGGCAGACACGCTGCTGATCGTCGGCGCCAACCCCTACGAGACGCAGACAAACTACTTCCTCGCACACATGGTGCCCAACCTCCAGGGCGGCACCGTGGAAGCCAAGCGCGCCACCTTCGGCGGCGAGCCAGCAGAAGCCGGCCGCATCATCATCGTGGATCCGCGACGCACGATGAGCGTGGCCACGGCCGAAGCAGCCGGGGGCGGCGACCGCGTGCTGCACCTACAGATCGAACCGGGCAGCGATATCGCCCTTCTAAATGCAATCGCGCGGGTGGTGCTGCACCGCCGATGGCACGACGTCGGCTTCATCCGCGAGCGCACTGAGACGCAGACCTATGAGGCCTATCTGCGCAGTTCGCTGGGCGTGGACCGCCCGCTTGCAGAGTTTTTGCAGGATGCGGCCCGCCTGACCGGCCTGAGGGTGGCGCAGATCGAACAGGCCGCGGCCTGGATCGCCGAACCCAAGGCCCCGGGCGTGCGCCGGCGCACGTTGATGCACTACGAGAAGGGCCTGATCTGGGGGCTAAAGAACTACGAGAACATTGCCGCCATCGTCGACTTGGCGCTGCTCACGGGCAGTGTGGGTAAGCCGGGTACCGGCATCAGCCGGCTGGGCGGTCATCAGGAAGGTTACGTCCGCCCGGCCTACCCCGGTAGCCGCCCGGCACTGAACGTGGACGAAGCGTTACGCCGAGGCGAAGTCAAGGCCTTCTGGATCGGCGGCTGCAATCCGGTACTCACCACGATCCGTGCTGAAGCGATGGAGGCCACGCTCAAGGAGCGTGG
>JBIKMY010000189.1:0-4840 GCA_044358945.1 Rubrivivax sp. | reverse complement strand
CCTCAGCGACCAGCCGGTTGGTCAAGCCGGTGACGTTGCCGCCTGTCACCATGAGGCGCTCTGACAACTCCCGCATCTTCAAGCCCTGAGGGTGACGGTGCAGTTGCGCCATCAAGTCGAAGCGGGGCAGGGACCCCGCAAACCGGTCGCGCAGCCGGCTGCGCAGCGGCGCCTCGATCCGGTTCGTGCAGGACAGCAGCCGCAACCACAGGCGCAGGGCCTGATGGTCGTCGTCCCTCGTCCGGGACTCTTGGTCTGCGAGCGGTGAGGACGGGTCCGCAGCCGCTGGTGTCGACCGGCGCTTCATGAACGCATCACTGAAACTGTTCGTGGCCGACGATGCCGATCTTGGTCATGCCCAGCCGCTGCGCCCCGGCCAGCACCATCGCCACATGCTCGTAGGCGGCGAGCTTGTGGGGTCGGATGTGCAGTTCGGGTTGGTCGGCCTTTGCGGCGGCAGCTGCCAGCCGGGTCTGGACGCTCGCGCGGTCGCCTGGGGCGATGAGCTCGCCGTTCCAGCCGATCGTGCCATCGGAATCGATGTCCACGCGGATGATCTCCGGTGGCTTGGGCGGCGGCGCGGCGTTGCTGGGGATCGGGGTGTTCATCTTGACGGCATGCGTCTGGATGGGGATGGTGATGATGAACATAATCAGCAACACCAGCATCACGTCGATCAACGGCGTCGTGTTGATGTCCACCATCACGTCTGCATCGTCATCTGCCGACGAGGAACCGGCCTTCATGCCCATGGTGTGTGCTCCTGGGTTCTCAGTTCAGCCTGGCGGCACCGCCAGCGGGCGGCTCGGTGATGAAACCCACCTTCAGGATGCCCGCGCGCATGCAGGCCATGTTGACCCGTCCCACGGACTCCCAGCGCGCGCTGGCATCTGCGCGGATGTGTACTTCGGGCTGCGGGTCTTTCACGGCTTCCTTTTTCAGGCGCACCACCAGGGCTTCGAAGTCCGGCAGGCGCTCGGCGCCCCAATACACCTCGCCTTGGCGGTTGACGGCGATCACCACGTTCTCAGGCTTGGTCTGCAGGGGAATGTTGCGTTCCTTGGGAAGCTCCAGCTTGATGGTCTGGGTGACTACCGGCACGGTGATCAGAAAGATGATCAGCAGCACCAGCATCACATCCACCAAGGGGGTGGTGTTGATGGTGTTGTTGAGCTGGTCCTCGCCGTCGTCGGCTGCAGACCCTGCATTCATGGCCATGTGTGGTCTCCGCTGGGTGCCGGGGGGTGTGGCAGTTCCGCCGGGCAGTTCGAATCGATGCGGGGGCGCAGGCCTCAGCGCTTGCCGGCGATGAGCACGCTGTGCAGGTCGGCGGCGAAGGCGCGGGTGGCGTCCATGATCACTTTGTTGCGCCGGATCAGCCAGTTGTAGCCCATCACCGCAGGCACCGCCACGGCCAGGCCGATGGCCGTCATGATCAGCGCCTCACCCACGGGGCCGGCTACCTTGTCGATGGAGGCCTGACCGCTGATGCCGATCTTCACAAGGGCGTTGTAGATGCCCCAGACGGTGCCGAACAGGCCCACGAACGGGGCGGTGGAGCCCACGGTGGCCAGGATGGCCAGGCCCCCTTGCAGACGGCTTTGCACATGGCCCACGGCGCGGTCGATGTTCATGCTCACCCAGGTGTGGCGGTCGATGGTCTCGATCATCGTGCCTTCATGGTGGTCATCGGCTTTCAGCGCCTGCTCGGCGATGAATCGGCTGGCCGAGCCCTCCTCCAGCCTGCCGACGCCTTCCTTGACCGAGGCGGCCTTCCAGAACGCTTCGGTGGAGGTGCGTGCGCTCTTGAGCATCTTGCTTTGCTCGAAGAGCTTGGTGAAGATCACATACCAGCTGCCCATGGACATGATCAGCATGATGATCAGGGTGCCGTGGGCGACGGCGTCACCCTGTTCCCACAGCGCCTTCAGGCCGTAGGGGTTCTCAACCACCTGCTGGGTGGCCGCCGTCGGGCTGACCTGGGCCTGGGCAGGGGCGGCGGGTGTTTGCGATGCAACCCGCAACGGGAACGTCATCGCCAAGACGGCAGCCAGCATCAGGGTCGCCGGGAAGATTTTGCGCACGAAGGACATGGGTTTCATGGTGCTACTGCTGAAAGTGAGCTGATTTCGGGACGTGACGCCGGGAGCACGGAGGGGTCTGGTGATGTCGCGCTGCTCGGCACGCCGATGCTGGAGGCCATCTGGTCAGTCCAGTTTCCACACGTACTCCACCTCGAAGGTACCCCCAACGGGCTTGCCGTTCTCGTCGTTGCCCGGCCTGAAGGTGCATTCGCTGAGCTTGGCCAGCGCCACCCGGTCAAGCTGGCGGTGTTCTCTCGAAGGCCCGGCGGACTTGACCACCTCGGCGCTGGCCAGTCTGCCGCTGGCGTCCACGTTGAAGCGTATCCGGGTGGTGCCCGTGGCTTCTGCTCGAACGGCCGCGGCAGGATAGTCCTCGCTCCTGGGGGCACAGGCCGCGACGTTGCCTATTGCGGGCCGGGCAACCACGCGCGGGGGTGCCGGCGGGGCAGGCGGTGGTGCAGGCGCTGATGGCGTTTGTGGTGCCGGTGCTGGCGGGGCGGGTGCCGCCGTCTCTGCGGTCGTGCGTTGGGGCGCAGGCGCGGGGGACGATTGGGTCGTGATCACCGGGGCCGGGGTGGGCGGTGGGCTCACCACCACCTCCGGTGGTGGCACAAAGCTGGGCGGCGGGGGTGCGGGCCGGGGCGGAGGCGGTCTGTCCTGGGGCGGGGGCGGCCGCTTGGGTTCTGCCGGCGGCGGCGGGGTTGGCCGGGTTTCCTGGATGAGCGTGACCTGGACCGGACTGCTAATGATCTCGACCACCCGCCGGCCAAGGCCGCTGAACAAGGCCCAGCCAAGCACCAGATGCAGGCCCAGCACGAGGGCCGCGCCCGCCACGTGCTTGCCCTTGTTGCGCGGTGTCTTGCCGAAGTCCACTTTGGTTCAAACGCTCAGACAACCGCTCCTATGCGGATGATCGGCATGTCGTCCAGGCATTCGACACGCGGTTTGCAGCGGCTCAAACAAAACGGGCTGGCACGCTTGCGTGACCAGCCCGCTCAGGCAACTGGTGCCGGTGAGAAGAGTCGAACTCCCGACCTTCGCATTACGAATGCGCTGCTCTACCAACTGAGCTACACCGGCGAAAGCCGGAATTATAGGCTGGCAATGAGCCTCAGGCTGAGGTCTCCAGGTGATAGTCCGTCACCTGCTGGACCTCGTTCTTCGAACCCAGGATGACGCTCACGCGCTCGTGCAGCTTCTGCGGGCCGATGTCCATGATGCGCTGGTGGCCGTTGGTGGCGATGCCGCCGGCTTGCTCCACCAGAAAGGCCATGGGGTTGGCTTCGTACAGCAGGCGCAGCTTGCCGGGCTTGTCGGGTTCGCGCTTGTCCCAGGGGTACATGAACACGCCGCCCCGGCTGAGGATGCGGTGCACATCCGCCACCATGCTGGCAATCCAGCGCATGTTGAAGTCCTTGCCGCGCGGGCCTTCCCGGCCGGCCAGGCATTCGTCGATGTAGCGGCGCACGGGCGGGGCCCAATGGCGCATGTTGCTCATGTTGATGGCGAACTCCTTGGTGTCCGCCGGGATCTGCACGTTGTCCTGCGTCAGCACGAAGGAGCCCTGCTCGCGGTCCAGCGTGAACATGGCCACGCCGTCGCCCACGGTGAGCACCAGCGTGGTCTGCGGGCCATAGACGCAGTAGCCCGCGGCGACCTGCTGCTTGCCGGGTTGCAGGAAGTCCTCCTCGCTGATGCCGCGCGCGTGGCCCACCTTCTTGAGCACTGAGAAGATGGTGCCGATGCTGACGTTGACGTCGATGTTGGAAGAGCCGTCCAGCGGGTCGAACAGCAGCAGGTATTCGCCCTGGGGGTAGCGGTTGGGCACGAGGTGGATGGAGTCCATCTCCTCGCTGGCCATGGCCGCCAGGTGCCCGCCCCATTCGTTGGCCTCGATCAGCACTTCGTTGCTGATGACGTCGAGCTTCTTCTGCACCTCGCCCTGCACGTTCTCGCTGCCGGCGCTGCCCAGCACATCACCCAACGCGCCCTTGTTGACCGAGATGGCGATGCGCTTGCAGGCGCGGGCCACCACCTCGATCAGCAGGCGCAGTTGGGCCGGGATGTGCCCGTGCTGGCGTTCCTGCTCGACAAGGTACTGGGTCAGGCTGATGCGTTTGGCCATGGTGTGCGTGCTCCCTTGGGGTGTGAGGTCTACGGCTCGTCAACCCGCGGCCAGCGATCGCGTGACGATCTCGCGCGTGTCGGCGCTGAGTTCGGCCTTGCCGGCCACGCGGGCGATGGCCTCGCGCGCGGCGCTGCGGTAGGGCTGGGGCAGGGCCGTCCAGCGGTCCAGTGCACGGGCGAAGCGGGCCGCGAGTTGCGGGTTGAAGGCGTCGATCTCCACTACCTTGTCGGCCCACAGCACATAGCCCGCGGCGTCGGCGCGGTGGAAGGCAGCGGGGTTGGTGTGCCAGGCGAACAGCAGGGCGCGGGCGCGGTTGGGGTTGCGCAGCGAGAAGTCCGGGTGCTGCAGCAACTGCCGCACGCGAGAGAACACCCGGCCGTGGCGCTCGGGCGCGCGGGCCTGGATCATGAACCACTTGTCGATGACCAGCGGGTCCTGGGCGAAGAGTGCGTGCATGCGATCCAGCGTAGGCGTGGCGAGTTCGGCATGGGCGCCCACCAGGGCTTGCAGGGCCCCCAGGCGGTCGGTCATGTTGGAGGCGTCCTTGAAGCGCTGGTAGGCGCGGCCGGGCCACACCGCATCACCCGTGCGCACGGCCTCGCGCACCCGCATGGCCAGGGCCAGGTTG
>JBIKMY010000188.1:0-4854 GCA_044358945.1 Rubrivivax sp. | reverse complement strand
CGGTCACGTCCTGCAGGTTCAGACGTCCTGCCTCGGTGACTTGCAGGCGAGCGAAGAAGTCGGACAGCCGCACCAGCCCCACGTCCACCCGCGGCTGCTGGCCGGGCACGACCTGCCAGCGCAGGCCCTGGACCTGCAGCAGGTTCCAGGTGGCCAGCTCTTCGGGCGCGACGGACGCCGCCGAGGGACGTTCTGATGCCGCCAACACCCGCACATCCGCCACCCGGACCGCAGCTTCGC
Source organism: Rubrivivax sp. (assembly GCA_044358945.1). Classification (GTDB taxonomy): domain Bacteria; phylum Pseudomonadota; class Gammaproteobacteria; order Burkholderiales; family Burkholderiaceae_C; genus Rubrivivax. The sequence continues at coordinate 4,614 of JBIKMY010000188.1, read as the reverse complement.
CCGCGGCCTCCAGGCCCTGCGGTCCCAGGCGCAGATCGGCGCGGCTGTCCAGCCCCAGCTCCGCGCTTGCCACCCGCACCGGCAGCACCACGCCCAGGTGCGCCAGATGAGGTTCGAAGCGGTGCAGCGGCCAGCGCTGCACCTGCAGCGTGCCCTGGAAGCCGGGGTTGTCCAGCCTCACCCGACCGGCCAGACGGACGGCGGCCGGCGCGGCGGAGTCTTCGCCCCTGGGCGGCAGGGCCACCTGGTCCCCCGTGGGTGCCTCGGTCTGGGGCCACTGAAGCGCCAGCCGCAGGTCGACGGGCGCTGCGCTGGGCGGCCACGCCAACCGATCCACTTCCAGCGATACCGGCCGCAGGCGCAAGGCCCAAGGCGCGCCAGGCGTGATGTCCGACGGCACCTGTTCGTCAACCGCATCCAAACGCCCACCGGCCACCCGCAAGCGGTCGAGCTGCAGGCGCCAGGCCGGCGGCTGCGCAGCCGGGCGCGTCGCCGCTGTCGCGGGCGCCGCTGGCGCCGCGGGCGTTGCGGCGGCAAAGCCGGCCAGTTCCAGAGCCCCATCGCGGGCGCGCCGCAAGGCCACGGCGGGCTCGCCCCAGGTGACCTGCCCGAGCTGCAGGCGCTTGGCCAGGAGATCGACGCGCGCCCCTTCAACGGACAGCGACTTCCACGCCAGGGGTGGTGTCTGCACAGGCGCGTGGCGCAGCTCGAAGTCGTCCAGCCGCAGCGAACGCACCGCCGCGCTCAGGCGGGGCCTGTCCCCTGAGGCCCAGTCGAAGGCACCCGAGGCCTGAACCGTGCCGCTCAGCGCAGGCTGAATCACGCTGCGCAGATAGGGCTGCCAGGGGGCGAGCGGGGCCGGTCCGAAGCGCCAGGCCACGTGCGCCTCGTCCAGCGACACCGAACCCTTCAAGGCCAGGGGCAGCCCGCCGCGCGGACCCGCCAGGGTGCCCTGAGGCGGCTGCACCACGGCCTCCATTTGGAAGGCGGAGGACTGCCGGGCAGGCCACTCCAGAGCCTCCACGCGCGCGTTCAGCGGGTTGACGCTGGCCCGCAGGGCCGGTCGCAAGCTCTCGTCAAGCCAGTGGATCTGCAGGCCCTCCACGATCACCGGGCCGGTGCGTACGTCCCATTCCGTCGAACCCGGACTGGGTTGAGGGGGCTTTGGGGTGGATGCTGCAGCAGGCGCCGTGGCCTGCCGTGAAGACCCCTCCTGGCCCAGCGCCGCCCACTGCAGCCGGCCGCGCGCATCGCGGCGCACATGCACCTGTGCGCCATCGAGCCGTACCTCGCCCAGGCGAATCTGCTTCTGGAGCGGGCGAATCTGCTGGAAATCCACGGCCAGCCGCTGCCACGAGGCCATGGGATCACCCGAAGGATGCAGCAACTGCATCTGGCTGAGCGAGGCCGAACCGGCCAGACCCAACTGCCAAGGGCCGGTGGCCTGGGGTGACGCGGGCTCGGCGCGCACGGAAATGTCGGCGCTCAGTTGCCCGTTGCGCGGATGCAGGGGCACTCCAGGCGGCAACCAGGGCCACAAGGGCGCCAGCGATAGATCCGTCACACCCAACCGCCCCTGGAAGCTGGGCGTCTTGCGCAGCGGCCAGGCCTGGGCCTCCAGGTTCACGGGCGAGCCGTTCAGGCGCGCGGACAGGCGGGGCTGCACCGCCTGCTCGACGTCCTCGGGCCGGGTACTGGCCCAGGGCAGGGTGAACTGCAGGTCGGTAACTTCATGGCGCTGGCCATGCTGCGCGTCCTCCAGACTGAGGCGCCCTCCCCGCACGGCCACGTTGCGCACGGTGAACGGCGCCGCGGCACTGCGGGCGGGGGCCTCGGGACGGGCCGGCTGGAATCGGCGCTGAAGATCATCCACGCTCCAGGCGCCGTCTGCAGTGCGGGCCACATGGATCTGCAGTCCGTCAACCTCCAGCCCATTGACCACGGGCTCCTGTCGCAGCAGCGACCAGGCGTCAACCGAGACGGCCAGGCGTTCCAGGCGCAACAGGGCGGGTGCAGCCGGGCCGGCCCCCATGGACACCCCCGAGGCCCGGTCGGCGGCAGCAGGTGCCTGCGCCTGCACCACCAGACCCTGCAGGGTCACGCGCAAGGGAAACAGGCCCAGTTCCAGATGCTGCAGCCCGACGGCACGCCCAAGGGCCTGGCTACCGCGCTGCTCGATTTGCTGACGCAGCACCTGCGGTGCCCCCCACCACGCCCCCGCGAGGGCGGCCGCCAGCAGGAATAGCACGGCCATCAACACCATGGCCACCCGGCCAGAGGATGCCGCCGACCGCGGCGTCCGGCGCCACCCCCGGCCCGGCCGCGGCCCGTCCTTCAGGCGGTTCGCAGGCATGCTGCGAGGGCATTTCTGGAGATCACAGCGGGATGTTGCCGCAAAAAGCGTCGGCGAGAAGGCGGGGAAACCTGCACTTGCTCTAGACGTATCCGCATGGCTCCACATCAGAACTAGGGATACCGCAAGCAGGTGCTTGGCGGTCAGGCCAAGTTCCAGGACACTATGAGACGTGAAAACGGGTTTTCCGTTGTCACCATCGCAACTCCATAGGAACAGACGACATGAAGAACTGGCTGCTGGGCGCCCTGGTCGTGGCGCTCGCCACCTCCACGCCGATGCTCTCCGAGGCCAAGCGCCTGGGCAGCGGCAAGTCTCAAGGCATGCAACGCAGTGCGCCGGCCCAGTCCACACCGCAGAGCCCGCCTGCGCAGCAGGCGGCGCCCCAGCCGACAGCGCCCACCCCGGCTGCCGCTCCTGCGGCAGCGGGTGCCACGGCCGCAGCGGCGGCGGCTGCGCCGGCCAAGCGGTCCTGGATGGGACCCATCGCGGGCCTGGCGGCTGGTCTGGGCCTGGCGGCCCTGATGAGCCACCTGGGCATGGGTGAGGCTTTCGCGAACTTCCTGATGCTCGCCCTGCTAGGTGTAGCTGCGGTATTCCTGATCGCTTTCCTGATGCGTCGCTTCGGCCGCGGCGCCCGCCAGGAGCCCGCCCTCGCCTCTGCCGGCGCCTCGGCGTCTGGCAGCCCGGCCAGCTGGACCCCGGCACCCGAGCCCGTTGCCGTACAGAAGCCGGCGCCCGCAGCGGCCACGGCCCCGGTCATTCAGAAGAGCGCCTTCACGCCGGCGGCGGCTGATGTCTCGGTCACGGGCCAGCCGCTGACGCCGCTGGGTGGGTCTGAAGAGGTGCCCGTGTCCACGAGCGCTGCCGCCGTGACCCCGCTGGCCCAGGCGCCTGCGGTCGCGACCGGCCCGAAGCTGCCGGAAGGTTTTGACCTGCCGGCCTTCGAGCGTGTGGCCAAGATGATCTTCATCCGCCTGCAGGCTGCCAACGACAAGGGCGACCTGGACGATCTGCGCCAGTTCACCACGCCCGAGATGTTTGCCGCCATCCGTCTGGACCTGCAGGAACGCGGATCGGACGAGCAGACCACCGATGTGGAGAAGGTCGAGGCACTGGTCGTCGATTACGCCGTGGAAGACGGCAAGCAGATCGTGAGCGTGCGCTTCCAGGGCCTGATCAGCGAGGAATCCGGCGTCGTGGCCGTACCGTTTGACGAGGTATGGCACCTCGTCAAGCCCGAAGGCGATGCCGGCATCTGGGCCATCGCCGGGATCCAGCAGCCGCAGTAATCCTGCGGTTGATCTGCTCGTGAAAAGCGGGGCCACGGGCCCCGTTTTTTTCGTCTGTGCGCATCTGTACTCGCATCTTCGCTGCCGTGACGATGCGCGAGGCGCCGCCGCTGCGGCCCGCCCATGGGCCGGAGCCCGCGGCGCGCCGAGCAGGCGGCAGCCATCATCACCAGCTCGGTCGCTGCCGGTCTGCTGCGGCCTGTGGATCCGCTGCCGCTGTTCCACATCTGGGCCGTGACCCAGCGCTACGCCGATTACGAGCACCAGATCCGCTTCTTCCACGGCCAGACTGTGGTTGGCGAGACCGATCGCGTGCGCCTGATCGCCGAGGTCACCGCCTTCGTGCTGCAGGGCGCGAAAGTGCATCCGAGTACCCAGTGAGCGCCCTGGTTCTTGAGCGACCCCGGGGATTGACAGACGTACTAGTGAAGCCTATTCGGCGCGGGCAGCAGCCGCGTCTCTCAGGACGAGGCGCTGAACAATCTCTACCGGGACCAGATCTGCTTGATACTGGCCGTGATCATCGCCGTGGTCATCGTCATCGAGATCGCGACGTGTGGCTACTGGCGAGGGTGCTGTAAGTCGCTATCAAGACGATACCGTCCGTCATTTCCCCGACCCGCAGCGTCAACATTACTAATTGATCAGACCGAACAACGCACCGATGTGCCCCAGCATGGCTTGTTGGGCCGCCGGCATTCCGAGCACGCCAGAGTGGGTTGCTTCGCCATCGCTAACCAAGGTCAGCGAGACATCGCTGCCTTTGCCCTTCATCACCATTTCCAGTGCTTGGGTGGTGGCAGGCAATACGGTGGTGTCGGCTGAGCCTTGCAAGAGAAGGGTCTTGCCAGGAAGCTTCACTCGACCAGGCTCCAGACTGCGAAGAGCAGCCAGGACTTTCGGTGACGCGATCTTTGCTGCGTCCACTGCACCAAAGTTGGAGGGTTGACCTCCGGCCGTCGCGAAGGA
>JBIKMY010000187.1:0-4855 GCA_044358945.1 Rubrivivax sp. | reverse complement strand
AGGCGATCTCCACACCCAGGCTCTCGTGGAAGTTGGCCGGCTTGTGGCCGACCGACTTGCGGTGCTTGAGGATGGAATAGAACATCACGCCGAAGACCGCCACGAAGATGACGATGCAGATGCCCATGACCACATAGTGCAACCACTGCTGCTGTTCGGCGATCTTGGTGACCGCCGGGTGCAGATCTAGCTGGCGCACCGCCGGCCCGCCCGGCAGGTCGTTGACAGCCCAGGACAGGGAAGCTTGGGCGGTTGCAACCAGTGCCAGTGCTGCGCGCAGCAGCGTTTGCCAAGGACGCGTGCAGGAATGGATTGAGGTCTTCATCTTCTGGGCTTCAGGCGGAATGATCTGGGGAAAGGTCTGCGGGCATCACGGCCGATTCAAGAGTCGCGCGCAGCGCCGCTCGCAACTCCCGCGAGAATTCGGCGCGCGCCTCGGGGCGCAGAAAGCGGCCGATATGCACGGTCTGCCCCTGGCCGGCCAACTCGATGAGGGAGCCATCGCCGTGCAAAGGCTCCACCGACAACCAAGCGGTCCGAAACTGGGTGGTCGTGCAGGCATTGCCGCAGGACTGCTCCACCGTCAGCATTTGGCCGGTCAGGGTGACCGTGTCGGCATCGGCAGCGTGCCGGGCGTACACCAGCAGCGCCACCGCGAGCAACACCAACTCGATGCCGGCGAACCACAACACCACGGGCGCGCCGTTCAACGCAAAACCCGTGGCGATGATCAGCGAGACCACGCACATCGACAGGTAGAAGCCGCCCAGCTGCGCGGGCGTGAGAGAGCAGTTGCGCCGCAGCACCCACTGCACGCCGCCCGCCTGTCCTGGCGCATGCAGCGCGCGGCCAAAGCGCCAAGCACCAGCAGACGCCGGAACGTGCCATGAGGGGGAAGCGACAGAGGCGGACATCGCGGAGGAATCTGACGGCGTGCTGACTTCGAGGGTTTCGAGCAGAGCAGGAGCCATCACCACCAGACTGGCGGGTTGGGCCTCCTCCTCAGAAAGCAGATTGATTCTAGCGTAGCGAGGCGCCGCCCCGGTGCTCGCCGCAGCACGGGCGCGAGCCCTGTAGGGGCTCAGCGACGGCGCTCGCGCGCCATCGCCTGGAAGTCCGCCACGTCCACCCGGACCTCCGACGCCACGCGGGCGCGCGCCGGGGGGCGAAAGGCATGGCCGTAGGCCACCTCGAACGTCAACGCGACGCGCCCCTCATGCCTGTGGAGCGACGTCTGCCGCAGGCCGTCCAGCAACCGTTGCCGCCAGCGCGGCGTACGCAAGCCTGCAAAACGCAGCGGGTCGACGTTCGCTCCCAGCATCCGCAGTTCGGTCAGGGCCGCCTCGGGGTCCGCCCAGGTCAGGACGACCTGCTCCTGGTCCATCACGGGATCGGCAAAGCCGGCATTCACCAGCATGTCGCCCAGGTCGTGCATGTCCACCAGGGGGGCCATGGGCGGGCCCCAACCGTTGTCGGCGTACAGCGACCGCAGTTCGATCAGGCTGCCAGGGCCGAGGGCCGAGAACATGAGAAAGCCATCGACCGCCAGGGCCCGGTGCCATTGCGCGATGGTGGCAGACGGGTCTTCGCAGGCGTGCAGCGCCATGTTGCTCCACACCAGTTGCGCCGAACCTGGCGCCACCTGGCCGGGCTCAAGCGGAGCTGGGGCGGCGCGACGCCAGCGGCCCGGGGACCACCAGTGCCTGGCAGCTTGGGCAGGACGCCCCGTAGGGACCGGACCCTGCACGGTGTCCACCGCCCGGATTTCCGGGCGGTCACCCCCGCTGGCGTAGGCCGCTGCCAGCGCCACCTTCCCGCCGCCCATGCGAGCCTCCCAGTCGAGGATGACCTGCGGGCGCAGCTTGATCACCGCCAGACGCTCGGCCATGCGCCGCGCCACCTCGGTGTGCAGCCAAGGCGCCACGGGGGAACAGGACAGCCGAGCAGACACGCGCTGCAGCGCAGCCGCCTGCACGGGGCGCCGGGCGCCAGGCAGCGGCGGGGTCGGGGGGCCTGGCTCGTCCATCCGGCCCAGTATATTGACCGGCCAGGGCGCGGCGGATGGGCTGCCGACGCCCTGTCCCGGACCCGTGCCTCGATCTTCCTTCCTGTGCTGACCCGCCTGTTGACCGAACGCCTGCCCGCGCAGTGCCGCGTCTGCCGGCAGTGGGACGCTGGCGGCCTGTGCGGGCCTTGCATGCAGCGCTTCTGTTCATCGCAGCATCGCTGCCCGCGCTGCGGGCTGGGTCGCTCCGCCAACCCCGGGCTCCTGGCCCCTTGCGGGGAATGCATCGCACAGCCCCCGCCGTGGCGCCGCGCCGTGTGCGCCGAGGACTACGCCTTTCCGTGGAGCGGCCTGATCGGAGAGTTCAAGTTCCAGGGCGACGTGGCGCTGGCTCAGCTGCTTGCACAGCGGATGGCCTCTGTGCTGCGACAGACAAGCGGCGCGCTGGAGGTAGACAGGGTGCTGCCCGTGCCACTGTCCACGCAGCGCCTGCGGGAACGCGGCTTCAACCAGTCTTGGGAACTCGCCCGCCGGCTGGGACAGATCTTCGGCCTGGCCTGCAGCGCTGACCTGCTGTTGCGGCCGGTGGACACAGCCCACCAGCTTGAGCTGTCGCTGCTGGAGCGCGCGCACAACCTGCTCGGGGCCCTCATGGTGGCGCCGCAGCGGCGGCAGGCGGTCGCCGGCCAGCGTCTGGCCCTGGTGGATGATGTGATGACCACCGGCGCAACGTTTCGTGAAGCCACCCGCGCCCTGCTGGAGGCGGGTGCGGCCAGTGTGGATGTCTGGGCCGTGGCCCGCACCCCCTGAGCCGCCTCGCCCCACGTTCGAACAACGAGCCTGCTGATGTTCCACATCGTCCTGGTCCACCCCGAGATCCCGCCCAACACGGGCAACGTTATCCGCCTGGCGGCCAACACCGGCTGCACGCTGCATCTGGTGGAGCCCCTGGGTTTTGCGATGGAGGACAAGCTGCTGCGCCGTGCCGGGCTGGACTATCACGAGTTCGCTGCCGTGCGCGTGCATCCGAGCTGGTCCGCGCTGCTGGCCCAGGCCCAACCGGAACCGACGCGCATGTTCGCCTTCACGACCAGGGGCTCTCGCCCCTTCAGTGATGTGGCCTGGCGCGCAGGCGACTGGCTGGTGTTTGGCAGCGAGACCGCCGGCCTGCCGGCGACGTTGCGCGACAGCTTCGCGCCAGAGTGCCGGGTGCGGCTGCCCATGCGAGCGGGTCAGCGCAGCCTGAACCTGAGCAACGCAGCGGCCGTGGCCGTGTTCGAGGCCTGGCGGCAATGCGGCTACGAAAGCGGGGCCTGAACGACTGCCGGTGGCGGCGCTTCAGAACCCTTCAGAGCGCGCGTCACGCGCCATCAGCCGGGCCACGGCCTGGGCGGGGTCAAGTCGGCCCTGCAGCACTTCCACGACGGCGGCCGTGATGGGCATGTCCAGCCCCAGGGCCTGCGCACGGGCCAGCACGGTGGAAGCCGAGTACACACCTTCGGCCACATGACCCAGAGCAGCCACGGCGTCGTCCAGCGATCGGCCTTCGGCCAGCATCAAGCCGACCTGTCGGTTGCGTGACAGGGCGCCGGTGGCCGTGAGCACCAGGTCTCCCAGCCCGGACAGGCCCATGAAGGTCTCGGCCCGGGCCCCCAGGGCCACGCCCAGCCGGCTGATTTCCGCCAGGCCCCGGGTGATGAGCGCGGCGCGGGCGTTCAGGCCCGGCGCCGTGGGGGAGGTGGCACGCGCGGCCAGCCCGTCGAGGATGCCCGTGGCGATGGCCATGACGTTCTTCACGGCGCCGCCCACTTCCACCCCGGTCGGGTCCTGCGAGGTGTAGATCCGCAAGGCGCCGCCGTGGAAGGCCTGCACGGCCTGCTGGCACAGCCCGGCGTCGTTGCTGGCCGCCACCAGGGCAGTCGGGCGACCCTGGGCCACCTCCAGGGCGAAGCTCGGCCCTGACAACACACCCGAAGCCCCGTTCCGCCGAAGGGCCTGCGCAATCTCATGGCCTAGCGCGCCGGTACCGGCCTCGAAGCCCTTGCACAGCCATAGCACCGGTGCTTGCGGCGGCAGGCGGCCCAGGGTCTCGCGAAGCGCGCTCATGGGGGTAGCGATGACCGTGAGGCCCTCGCTCCCGTGCTGCACTGCCTCGTCCCACGCGGCGGTGATGCGCAGGCCTTCGGCCAGTCTCACGCCGGGCAGGTAGCGTTCATTCAGCCGTTCGGACGCCAGCCGCTGGGCCTGCGCGGGGTCGCGCGCCCACAGCAGCACATCGTGGCGGGCTGCCGCGCAACTGGCCAGGGCTGTACCCCAAGCACCGGCACCAAGCACCGACAGCTTCATGCGCAAGGCCGCAGCGGAGGTGGCCCGAACTGTCCGCTTGTCAGCTTGTCCGGCGGCCTGGCCCTCAGTTCAGGCTGGTGATGATGCCCGAGCCGGCTTCCGCGGAGGCGGCCTGCTGCTGGGCCTCGAACATGGCCTGGAAGTTCACCTCGGTCAGCAGGATGGGCGGGAAGCCGGCGCGGGTGCAGATGTCGGAGATGATGGCGCGCAGGTAGGGGTAGATCATCTGCGGGCAGACGATGCCGATCAGGCCCTGCATCTGGTCGTCCGGGATGTTGCGGATCTCGAAGATGCCCGCCTGCTTGGCCTCCACCAGGAACAGGGCCCGGTCGCCCACCTTGGTGGTGACCGTGGCGGTGACCGTGACCTCGAAAACCCCTTCGGCCACGGGCTCGGCACCCACGCCCAGGTTGATGTCCACCTGGGGCTGTGCCTGCTCCACCAGGATCTGCGGTGAATTCGGCTGTTCCAGCGACAGATCCTTCAGGTACATGCGCTGGATCT